>JAPYTC010000007.1 GCA_029941685.1 Planctomycetota bacterium
GCTGTAATCATGGTAACCCACAACGAAAACGACGCCGAGCAACTCGACTTCCCTATTTTCGATTTGATTGATGGCCAACTTCAACAACGATGAAAATCATCAGCGCTTTTCTCGCCATTCTTGGCATCGCAGCTTTAGCTTTAGTGTTAGCGCCACAGCAACAATCTCCTACCACTGAACTTCGTTCATCAACGCAATGCCTCGAGTGCCATGCAGGAGTAGCAGCAGAGTGGCAAGACTCGCACCACGCCTTCGCATATGAAAACCCCGAAGTGCGAAAGTTGTCAAATGATTTCGCCAACCAAGAATGCATTGCGTGCCACGCTCCACAACCGGTACTGACATTCGAAGCTGGCGAACGGGTGTTAGCCCGACAATCTCAGCGCGGGCTCGGTGTTGATTGTTTAGCATGTCACGCAATTACTAATGGTGGTGTAGCAACCAGCAATCGACAAGCAAACGGCGATGCTCCATGTCGTCCACAATTTGTTCAACGCATGGATAGTGTCCAATTATGCGCTTCATGTCACAATCAGCACAACACGGTCGAGCAATGGCGAGGCGCACCCGACAATCTCAAGGGTAACAATTGTTTAGAGTGCCATATGCCGCAAGTGTTTCGCCAAGGTGGACGCCGTGGGCGCGACCATGCCTTCCCCGCTAGCCATGATTTGAATGCCTTGCAGAGTGCCGTAAATTTAGAGTTGAGCTGGGTAAATGGGGTGCCAACGGCAACGCTGACTAACGACGGCAGCGGTCACAACTTTCCGACTGACGAACGTTCACGCGCCGCTGACTTGCAAGTCCAATATCAAGTTGACGGCAAACTTGAAGAATGGCAGCAACTATATCGTTTCCGCGACCCATATCGCGACGAGACTGATTTAACCAATACTCAGTTACCGGCTGGCGAGAGCATGAGTTTTGACTTGCGTGCTGATGCGCAGCTAGTTGTGGTACGCTTGGTTTATAAGACCAACCCCTTCATGAGCGACGCCGACGGCGTAGTGGTTCATATAAAAACATTGGCAAACGATGAATAAGCCGCTGCCTATTTTGTTGCTACTAGTGACGGCATCTTGCTCTCAGCAGGCTGACATACCCGAGCCAACAAGGACTGCATTCGACGCAGTGATTAGCGAGCACTTGTCGGACGCAAGTGATTGGCCCGAATTCGATATTGAGCGCGCCAACGAAATCTTAGACCTATGCGACATGACTGTACTCGGCGGCACAGTTGCGCAACGAGCGCAGCGGCGTCTTGATCGACTTAGCAGCGACGACATTCAGCACGCCTTGCTATTAATAGTTGAAACCAACAAACTAGATGCTTTATTGCGGCGTCAAGCTTATGCTTTTCTGGATGCCCAAGATTGGCGAACAGACAATCGCTTTATCCCAAGGCTAGTTCTGCGTTTAAAATACGAAAAGGATTGGCCATCAAACATTATCATTGCGCAAACACTAGCCCGGGCTGGCAACCTTGCAGGACTAGAAGCGGTCAAGTCGGTGCTACTTAATTCAGATGACAAGCGCATCAGTGATTTAGAGCTAGCCAAAACGATGGCGGCCGACTTCATTGCTACACTTAACGATTACGCTATCGACTTTGAAGCCAACTGGCAGCATCTACTTAAGCTCATTGACAACTGGAATGCCGTCCGTGGCTATGATTTGGTCGCTACCGAATTTAGCGAAAAATATCAAGATGAGCTGTGGCACCTTGTCGCGCAATTTCGCTCACAGCCTTTACGGCCCGTCGACGACGCACGTTTCGTTTTTATTCGTCTAGAGCAACAAGCCATGACGGTGCTAGCTACAGCGGCAAGCGACAACAATCGTTACGTACGCGATCATTGCCTCCAAACATTAACCTGGATGTCGTCCACATCGCGAGTTGCCTATGACTTTGCTCTTGCCGACTCTTTAGCCATACTTGAAAACGACCACTTCAGCAGTGTGCGCGCAATTGAATACCGTGGTTCTTTAATGGACAAAGAACAAGCCAAATTTTTATGGCCTTTTATCACTAAGGGCAATTACGAGCAGCGCACGGCCGCCGCTGACGCCTTGTTGCGCTGTGCCGACCTCAGTGCCACTGCAATTGACGCGCTAGTCATCAACGAACGCTTCAGCCCTGAGGCACAATGCTCGTTGCTATTGTTGCGTGACGAGCTACACGGCAAAGCTTTAATTCCGCCAACCATTCCGGGGCTCGACACCAACGAATTAAACAGACGATTGCGCTGGCAACAGCAACGGCAAAACCTAGTCGCCAATTAAAGCCAACAACGACAAGGCGATGAACGCACCAATTGCCGTCGCTACGGCAAGGTGCTTGGCTTGCATCTGACCATGTTGCACTTCGCAATTAAGGCGTTTGTCCCACAATGCCGAACCAGTTTGAGCAACCTCAACGAATGACAAGGCAAAGAAAATCGCAAATAGTGGGAACAGCATAAAGCCCATACCGCGCACCAAAACGTAAAGGTAACGCTTAAACGACTCTGCTAAGCTCAAAAAGCGATTATCAGCGTGCACAACGCGAATACGCAAAATCCATTTTCCGGCGGTCATGCCTTTTTTGTGAATAGCGAAAACTTCGATTATTCCCATTACCACCAACACAATCGCCAGCAAAAACGCCGGTGGATTTTGCGGTGTTTCGACGACAGCGACAATGGCATCATCACTCAACATCGATACCCAAATGAAACTAGTGACAAAGCTAGCAAAAACAAAGTCAATCATTCTTGCCAAAAACCGTCGCCACGCGCGCTTTGCATTGTCTTCAATGTCGCGCGTTTTAGGGGTGTCGAAAGGAGAATTCGGCAGTACATATTCGTCGCTGGTTTCGGCCTGATTCATATTTGGGTTAGCCGGCACCTGAGGCGGCTGCGGCTTAACTGGCATGACGCGCATTATTTTCGGAAGCACCTCGCCAAGTTCTTTCCAGGATTTCATGCCTTCGGACCACACCAGGTCAGAGTCACATAGCACTTGCTTATTGTACAAGTCGAGCAATTCGGCTTCGTTTACCGGACCGGTCTGTTCACCCTTGACTGTGTAATACCAATCGAGCTCTGGCGACAATTGTTGTTGAGAATCAGTCATTGAAAACACTATCGTACATTTGTGCATTGAAACCAACAAGTAATTTGTCGTCAACAATAATCGCTGGCGCGCGCAAATTCTTCGTTGGGCCGAACATCTTGCCGAATGCTTTGACGTCATTACGCAAATCGCTCAACGACATACAAGCAAATGCCTTGCCACGTGCGACACACACCACGGCAACCCTATCAAGCACTGGCTCGATATGGGCGCTTGGGATAGGGTTTTTCCGTGCATCGACTACCTCACGGGCAGTCATAGCGGCGACGTCTAAGTATGCGTCGGCGTTGGTGCAAGACGTTCAGCCTTTGCGATGCAAGTACCATTTAATTGAGGATGCCATGCACATATTGTAATTCAACCGAGCACGCAGTTAAGCTACTGTCATGCAAATTCATACTCTGGCCAGTGGCTCAACTGGTAATTGTGCGCTAATCAGCGCTGGAAACGGCGGACAACGCACCACCATCTGCCTCGATGCCGGTATAGCCCTGCGTACTGCGCGCGGCTTCGCCGAAATCGTCGGGCACAACCTATCTGAGCTTGACGCGGTATTGCTCACCCATCGTCACGGAGATCACTCGACTAATATTATTGCCGTGGCAGCGCGCGCACAAGCACCACTCTATATGCACCGTGATACTGTTGACAGCAGCCAAAAGCTCGGTAAAAGCGAATTAATCAGGCGCGATATCGACCGGCGCGACATCAGCGACAACGGAACATTTTTCGTCGGTGACATCGCTGTTACTGCCATCCAAGTTCCACACGATGCCGATCCGACATTTGGTTATATTTTCGAGTATCAAGGTAAGCGCGCCGGTTTTTTCACTGACCTTGGCAATACTGAGGACATCATTAATCGCGGAATTTTCGCAAACCTTGACGAACTTGTTTTAGAATCAAACTACGACCCAGAGATGTTAGCTAACGGACATTATCCGCAGGCGCTCAAGCAACGCGTTTCTTCTGACTTAGGCCATTTATCAAACCAACAAGCGGCGGCCGTAATAAAGGACGGCGCTTCGGCGCGCCTGCAAAAGCTCACCCTAGCCCACTTGTCACAGAAAAACAATGCGCCATTAATCGCGGCCGAATGCATGCAACACGCTTTAAACGACTGCGGGTTACAGCACGTTGATTTGCAAATTGCTCCGGCGCGTGGCCCGATAAGCAAAGCGTTGTTTTAACGTAATACGTTGTATTTAAAGATGTGCCATATTGCGGCGACGCCGTCTTTCCAGCCAATCTTTTTACCTTCTTCGTAATCGCGACCGTAGTAAGAAATAGGTACTTCGTAAACCCGCACCCGCTTACCATTAAGGCGTACACGCGAAACTTTTGCCGTAACTTCTGGCTCGAAGCCGAAGCGGTTTGACTCGAATTTCATATCGCGGATGACCTCGGCCTTGAAAACTTTGTAACAGGTCTCCATGTCGGTGAGGTTGAGGTTGGTAAACATATTAGACAACCAAGTCAAAAAGTTATTCGCCATTTGATGCCAATACATATGCACACGCGACATGCGAGAACCTTTAAAGCGCGAACCGTAAACGACATCGGCCAAGCCTCTTTCAATAGGCTCGAGCAAAATAGGATATTCGCCCGGGTCATATTCGAGGTCGGCATCTTGAATCATTACGACATCGCCGGTCACATGCTGAAAACCGGTTCGTAGTGCCGCTCCTTTACCTTGATTGACTTCGTGGTAATGAATTGATAAATCAGACTCACCCTCAAGGTCTTTCAAAATGGCCCGGCTACTGTCTGTAGAACAATCATCAATTAAGATGAGCTCTTTTTCGTAGTCGGTGGCTGCACGCACGCGCGCGATGATTTCTAACAACGTTTTTTCTTCGTTGAAGATTGGAATTACTATGGAAAGTTTCATGACGATTTCTTGGCACCTACTTTAAACAACAACTGCACTACTATCAACATCGCTAGCCCGGTTAATATCGGACTATAGGCGCCATTCATGTCGGGCAATTCTTGTTCGGCCGCCTTAGGAATAGCAATCAACACACCTGCGATTGCCTCTCCGGCGATTAAACCTGAGGACAAGAGTACCCCCTGTTCGTGTCCTGCGTCACGACTTTCTTTGGTTTTGTGCTTTCGTGCCGAAGCCCAAGCGATTAAACCACCGAGCAAAATCGCTGTTGAGAGACCAAATGGCAGATACATCCCGACCGCGACTGGCATAACGAACAACCTAAATTGCGAATTTCGTGGCTCGAGCATTAACTTATCGACAAGGATAATGATTAATCCAAGACCAGCACCAACACCGATTAAACCCCAAGGCAACTCGGCATCACCGAAAAAGCCTTGCATTAAGCTGGCAAACAGTTGTGCTTGCGGAGCCTCGAGTCCGCCTTCGACGCCAATACCGTAAGCATTGTGCAGCAAACTTAATACCGGAGCCATTACGAATGCAGCTGTAAACACTCCTATGATTTCGGCCCACTGTTGACGGAACGGAGTGGCACCTAACAAATGACCGGTTTTAAGATCTTGGCAAACATCACCTGCCGTACACGTTGCGCAACACACCACGCCTGCTACGCCCATGGTCGCCAAGATGGCAATGTCTGGTGCAAAGCCAAACAAAGCAATTACCCCTGAGGTGAGCAGAACCGAGCAAATCGTCATGCCGCTAACCGGGCTATTAGAGCTTCCGACCAAACCAACGATATATGAAGCGACCGCGACGAAGAAGAACGAACAAACCAGCATCAGCGGTGTCGCAATAGCGGACACCATCCAGCTTCCGGAAACGTCTTGATATAAGAACAGCACTACGATTGTCGTTGCCAAGGTCAGCAATAATAACCAACGACGGTCGAGGTCACGTTCCGTGCGCGGAATTTCTTGACGATTTATTGATGCCGAATACGACCCCATTGTTTCTCTAACTCCTTGAACAATGCCATGGCGAATTTGCAATATCGACCAAAGCCCGCCAACTATCATGGCGCCTACGCCAAGGTAACGAACGTCGGTTTTAACTAGAGAATAAAGTTGATCTGATTCTAGGGCGACTTCGTAATTACCCATCGCGACCATTGCCGGCGCTGTGAGAAGCCAAGCCAGGGCGCCCCCGACAAACACCAATGCCGAAATATTGAAGCCCACAATGTAGCCGACCGCAACTAAGGCCGGGGATGCTGTAAGTCCGGCAAAAAACTTGGTCGGCCCGACGATAAATGATGTTTTTAATCCGCCAACTAGAAGACCAACCCCTTCGCCAAGGATTTTTATCAGTGTGCCTAAACCCAAAGCACCAAAAACAATCTTCATGCCGCTGCCGCCGTCTTCACCTGCGCGCAACACTTTGGCGCAAGCCACCCCCTCTGGATATATCAAAGATTGGTCTTCGACTATCATTGGGCGGCGCAATGGGATCATGAACAGCACCCCAAGCAATCCGCCAGCTAAAGCAACGATAGTTGTCGTCCAATAGTCAAATTCAGTCCAGACCCCTGCGATGATTAGGGCTGGCATAGTGAAAATAATGCCTGCGGCGAGAGATTCTCCAGCACTAGCCATAGTTTGCACCATATTATTTTCAAGGATGGTGCCGCGTTTAAGCACTCCTTTCAAAATGCCCATCGAAATGACTGCGGCGGGAATTGACGCGCTGACGGTCATACCAGCGAATAATCCGAGGTAAACATTGGCGATTGACATCGCAATACCAATGAGGATACCAAGAACAACCGCGAGTACTGTAAACTCGGCAACCGGTCGTGAAGGCAATGTTTGACTAAAGTCTTTAGATGACATGTGTAGATTTTAGTCCCACGACACTATGATGTCTTTAACAATGACTGCAATTCACCATAAATTGTCTCTTAGCGCGGTATTCGGCGCGACCCTTCTCAGCTGCGCCATCAACACCAGCTGTGGTAGCGACCCTGCTGTTATGTCAATCGACCCAGCGACTATTCAATTCGATGAACAGCGCGCTTTCGCCGACTTAACCTATTTATGCAATGAAATTGGTGCGCGGCGAATCGGCACCAAGGGCTCAAAGAAAACTCGAGACTGGCTATTCGACAACATCAACAGCTTAAAGGGATGGACTCCATCTAGTGATTCATTCGTTGCGAAACCTCCTGCTGCCGCGCGTCGTCGCGGAGAAATTACGGGCTCCAACGTTTTTGCTCGACGTGCCGGGACCAAAGCTGGCGAAATCTGGATTTGCTCTCACTACGACACCTTCGACAAGCCAGGCTTTGTTGGCGCTAACGACGGAGGTTCTTCAACAGTATTGCTACTAGAATTAGCGCGACAGTTACAAGGTGATGCACCACTGCCCGGAATGAGCCTGGTGTTGTGTTGGTTTGATGGCGAAGAATCCTTTCCGCCTGTAGCCTGGAACGACAATGTCAACTCGACCTTTGGTTCACGCTATGTAGCCAATGCAAAAAACGAAGATGGCACACTCAAAGACATCAAAGCTTTTGTTTTGCTAGACATGGTTGGCGACAAGCAGCTTGGATTGGTCAAAGACACCACTTCCCACAACGGCTTAAAAAACATCTTTGAGCGAACAGCTCAACAACTTGGCGACAACAATATTTTCGTCGGCCAGCGAAAAGTAAGTGACGACCATATTCATTTCCGGAATCTGGGCGTGCCCACTATCGACATCATCGATTTTAATTTCGGCCCTACCAATTCATACTGGCACACGACGAAAGACGTTTTAGAAAACACTAGCGCCGATTCATTAGGACGCATCGGGCGCCTCGTGCTAGCAGCTCTACCGACGATTAACGCCAAGTTCGGCGACCATCGGTAGAGCTGAACGGATCAGAGCACTAAGCCTCTGATTCTACCGGTCGTAGCACACTTGGTATTTCTAACGCAGGTCGCTGTATGTCGACAGCAACTGCCTTGCTATCACTCAAATCGAGTTCACCTTCACCGTCAATCTGTTCGAGGTCGACGCTAACTACCATCGACACTCCACGCTTACGCATGGTTACTCCGAACAGTCGTTGACAGCGCGACATAGTTATACGGTTGTGAGTCACGACCAAGAATTGAGTGGTGCCAACAAAATCTTGCAAGACATTGGTGAAACGTTCGACGTTAGCATCATCGAGAGCAGCATCAACTTCGTCGAGAAGACAGAATGGCGACGGACGCGACTGGAATACAGCGAGCAACAGAGCCAATGCTGTAAGAGTCCGCTCACCACCTGAAAGTAAGTTAATTGAACGTAACTTTTTGCCTGGAGGACGTACCGAGATTTCGATTCCTGCTTCGAGTGGGTCTAGCCCCTCTTCGAGCCCGATGGATGCCTTGCCGCCACTAAATAGGCGACGGAAGATTGACTCAAACTCAACTTTGACCTTATCGAATGTGGCGACGAAACGGTCGCGACATTGCACATCAAGTTCTTCGAGTGTTTCCTCAAGGTTCGTTTTGCCAGCAATCAGATCGTCACGTTCGGTGATTAAGAACGACTCGCGTTCGGCACGTTCTTCGAGCTCATTCACCGCGTCAAGGTTGACCGAACCGATACGCTCAATACGCTGACGACTATCTGACATTTCTTTGCGCATCTCTTCGAGGTTAGCGTCTAAAGCAAACACAGCGTCACGCTGGATGCCTAAACTGTTAACCATGCCATCGAGAGCCTGTCCGAATTCTTCTTGTATTCCGCGCAACAATTCTTGAGACTGCAACTCAAGCTTTTGCAAATCGAGATCAGACTGGTGACGGGTTGAGACTAAAGAGTCGTAACGTTGCGATGCGCCAGATGCCTGCGAACGGGCATGATGCAGCGCAGTAGTTGCACGCTCTACATGTCGTTCAGCCTGCTCACAACGTTCGGTTATATCTGAACGACGTTCGAGCAATTCCGTGCGTTGAACACGCGCGTCTTCGGCTTGTTGACGCAGTTCAGCACCGCGACCAGATAAGTTATCAAGCTCTTGCTGCAAGGTCTGACGTTCGCCGGCCTGGCGATTTGAACGTGCCGCCAACTCAGAGTGACGTGTGGTCCACATGCGTAGGTCTTGCTCGCATTGTGATATATCGAGGCGTGCTTCTTGGGTTCTTGCAGAATGATCTTCGAAGTTAGTATCTAAATCTTTGACGACCGCTTCTTTACCTTCTAGCTGTGTAAGAAGTTCTAGACGGAGAGTCTCGAAATGATCTCGCTTAGCAACGGCTTCTTGTTCTACACCGACAGCTGACTCAGAGACTTCTGACAATTGCGTGCGCTGCCCCTGCAATGCTAAATGCTCTTCAGTGAGTAAACCATGACGCTGAGAAAGCTGCTTGTCGCGCGCTAACAACTCTTGCAGGTCATCTCGCGTCGTAGCGAATGCTTGACGCAAGCCATCGTATTTCGACTGCGCTAAAAGAAGTTCGTCCTGACAACCTTGTTGTAGCGTGGACGCTGACTCGTAAGCGGCGACAGCTTCGGCAAGAGTTGCCTCAGCGCTTTGCTTACCATTACGACGGGCCAATACACCCGCTGAGTCTTCGGAGCTGAGTCCGCGGCGTGAATAGCCAGCGGCAATCACATCACCCGAAGCAACCATAAACAATGCGTGCGGGTGTTGGTCAGCAAGCGATTGGGCTTGCCCTACATTTTCGACACAATACAAATCTCCGAGGCGCGCACACAAGGCTTGCCTTACTGACAGATCGCCCTGCAGCAACTCAAACAAAGAAGTGGCGCCAGATATATCTTGTGGCGGAGTAAAGCCGTTAACCGGCGAGAAGAAATCGAAAACACCCTTTGGCAACTCACCCGAGTCTACTTGTCCTTCACTCCAAAAAGCGTGCTGCATACGGCCCAACAAGTTCTCGAGGATACTGTCCCATGGTGCGGCAACGCTTACTTTATCAAGCACCCACTCGGACACGCTATTAGACCCATCGTCAATGTAATCGCGCAGATGCTCAGGCACGCCTGGCATTTCTTCGTCCACTACCCCATACGCCTCGACGCGTGCTTCCGCAGATGCTTTGCGTTGCGCTGCCTCATGTGCCACTTTGGTAAAGCCTAAATGCTTATCGTTAAGCAGATCAACTTCATGCTTACATGCCTGGGCAGCAGACTGCTGCTCGTCGAAAGATGCCTGCTGGGCACTAAGTTTAACCTGCGTGTCGTTAACCGCTATTTCTGAAGATGACAGCTCTTCTACGATTTCAGTGAAGCGTCGCTCAATCGCACCTAGTCCACCTGCGGATTCGGAACGCTGCTTAGCAGCGTCGGCTACTTTGTTATTCCAGAATGAGCGTTGCTGCAAGGCGTCAAGAATTTCGCCACGCAAAGCTTCAACTCGTTCACGTGACGAGTTCCGTTGCTCACGCACTTCGTTGAACTTAGCTTCGATTTCCGTTAAGCGACCTGCGGCATCCGCAATGCGTTGATCAAGTTTGCTCTTTTCATCGAGCAACTCGGAGTTTGCTTCACCATCTTTAGCCTGTTCAGCGACTAATGTTGCTAGACGTGAGCTATCTTTATCAACCTGCGCGTCAGCCTCGGAAGCGCGTGTCTGTAAACCAGCAACACGTTCTTCGAGAGTTGCCACCTGCTCTTTTATTTGACCAGACTCGTTACGCAACGACTGATGACGTTCGCGCAATGTTTCAAGTTCGACTTCTAATTCAGAAAAATGGTTTTCGTTTTTATTGCGCTGTTCGCTTAACGAATCAATCTCTGTAACGACCTCATTCAGCTTTTGGCGAATCTCGGTAGCTTGTGCATGCCAAGTCGTTGAATCAGACAAAGCAAAACGAATACGCAGGTTGCGGTAACTATCACGCAACGCAATAAAGCGCTGAGCCTTGCCGGCCTGCATGCGTAGCGATCTAACCGTACGTGAAACTTCGTCGAGCACAGTGTCCACTTTGGACAAATCACGCTCGACAGCTTTCAGTTTCAAATTGGTCTCATGCTTCCGTGCCTTATAGCGAGAAATACCTGCGGCTTCTTCAAAGACAGAGCGGCGTTCATCAGGGTTAGCAGCCAAGACTGCGTCAATCTTGCCCTGTGCCAAAACCATATAACCTTGCACACCAAGTCCGGTGTCGAGTAAAACTTCACGTACATCTTTGCGGCGCACCTTACGACCGTGCAGCAAGAATTCAGACTCGCCAGACGCAAAGAGGCGTCGTCCTACAGCTACTTCGCCACCAGGCTCAACGACAACGCCTTCGGGGTCGCCGAGGATTACTTCAACCATCGCATAGGGCGCCGCAGCACGTCCTTCAGCACCTTTAAAGATGACGTCGTCCATGGAGTCGGCGCGCAAAGTCTTGGCAGAGCGCTCACCCAAAACCCATAACAGGGCGTCAACTACGTTAGATTTTCCGCAGCCGTTCGGACCCACAATACCTGTAAGGCCGCGTTCGACGGGAATAACGGTACGGTCGGCGAAAGATTTAAATCCTTCAAGTTCTATTCGTTTTAAGTGCATACGTTGAAATCGTCGCTGGGGGATATTCGAGAAGGTTGGCTCTGCGGCTCAAAGCGTGAGCGCAGATTACTATTATGCAAAATTGCGGCGGACAATTCGAGCCACGGCGCAGAATCTAATGCAAGTTTAAGGGATGGGTCGCCATCTACTGTAGCCCACGAAACGTCGTAAGCATCACAGAGATTTAAATCGTCGCGTTCGGCGAGTCGGGCACCCATTGATTGTGAATGCGGCGGCAACGAGTATTCAAGGCGAACCTCGTTTTGCGTCGCTATTTTTTCGAAACGATTACGCAACGATAAAACCAATTGTGAGCGCTTCACGACGCGCAAACGCGCGTCAGGATAAAGGATATCGAGTGCTTGTTCGAGCCCTGCTGGCACGATGACTACACGTGGATGATCGTTGTGCTCGGCGCGCACTGCCAAGGTAGCGAAAACATCGCAAATCAATGTAAGAGTCTGACTGACGCGCGCGAGAAAAGCATCGGTATCGAAGGCATCGACCTGGGTAGCCAACAATGCTAGGTTAATTGCGGCGCCGCGATCCAAAGTACGGCAACTCTGATCAGCTTCGCTCGGCATCGGACGCGGCGGCTGCCATTGCACAACGGTATGTCCGAGATCAACCAATGATTGCGCCTCGGCATAATCGAGTCGCATGAAACTTGATACTGGCATGCTGTGCCACACGCCGCTCTCGGCCCACTGCTGCGCCAACTGCCCGTTTGAAGTTGAAAAGCGCAAGCGACACGCCGGACTTTGTAGCCACAATGGAACCTGAGCCGCCAATTCACTAACAGCCATGGTGCGAGGCACAAAAACTTGCAATTCATGGGCATGCGAGCGAGTATCCGCCACCCGCATGAAGAACTCTTTTTCGTTTTCACAAGGCTGTGGATGCAACCACATACGAGTTGGGCGTAACCAGTCCCCGAGCGCGTAAAGGTCAAACTCTCCGTTTTTCCAGGCGCTGGCGTGTGCTGTATTCAACACGTCTTCGAGTGCAAAACGCGATAACACTTCTTCGCCGATTAACGGACGTAAATCTTGCGAATCTGGGCCTAACTGCGGTAGTGCACCGCATCGACCCTGGCTTGGAATACAAGCCCCACCCAGCCACGCGTTTAACGAACTACGGTCTACTCCGAGCAAAGTGGACTTTCCTGAAATACTGCGCATGCCCAAGCTATGGCTTTCTACGTCAGACAAGCTAGATATCAAACATGTTGATACCCTCACGTATCCAAGAAAACTAAGCCGACGCTCGACGCGTCGTGCCACCAAGCGCCCCACACTCAGCTCGATGTACTGATCGCGCACAAACGACAACGCTAAGCGCTGGCGATCGAAGTGAGTAGTCCCCTCGTTGTTGTCAACTATTCGCAAATCTGCAACGGCCTGTACTTCTTCAGCGCGGTATTGCAAATAGGCATCAGCCGCCTCGCTTTTGTCGTAGCTACGTAATACTTTGCAACTAGTTTCTGCGAGTTGCACGGTGGTGACCACATCGTCAGCTTCGGCCAATCGCACCTGAATGGTTTCAGAAAACTGCAATGCCAACTTGAAGTTGTCGCCAACACTAGCAAGCGCTGCGGATACAGAATCCGCTAGTTTCATGATGTCAAAACTTTCGTCGTTACCATCACGCTTACGCACACGGCGCAGGTTACGACTTATGCCCACTGTTGTTTAGCAATAATGGCTTGAGCTCGTGAACAAATTGTTCTACGTCTTTAAACTCGCGGTAAACAGATGCGAAGCGCACGTAGGCAACTTGGTCGAGCTTTTTCAACTCGTCCATAACTAACTGACCAATATATTTGCTACCCACTTCGCGATCGAACATCTCGGACAAGTTACGCTCAATCCCTGCCGTGATGTTATCTAAATCTTCCATCGACACTGGACGCTTTTCGCAAGCCTTCAACATGCCCTTATAAATCTGACTACGGTCAAACGGTACACGTGAGCCGTCTTTTTTAACTACACGCAACGGAGTTTCTTCCATGCGTTCGTAAGTCGTGAAACGGCGTGAACATTGTTCGCATTCGCGACGACGACGGATTGAATAAGCGTCGGCAGAGGCACGTGAATCAATCACGCGGTCTTTGTCAGATTTACAGTATGGGCAACGCATTTTTATTGGAACCGGTGATATTAGCAACCACCAACAGTTGTGGGTAAGTCGGCGATAAGCTCGCAACACCACAAGACTTAGTGGTATTCTAGTATAAACCAAGTCGGATTCTACTGATTTTTACTATTTACCGACGCAAAATGCCGAAAAAAGGCGATCGAGCAAGTCATCGGGCGTCATTTCACCTACTAATTCAGCTAATACTGCCAAAGCATGATGAATTTCTGCCGCAACCAGGTCTTGCTGACCACCGACTTCAAGCCACTGCTCAGCCGTCTCTACAGCCGCGGACGCTGAGCCAAGGGCTTGTTGGTAGCGCTCGCTATTACGAATGCGTTGCGTAATCACCTTTTCTGCCTCGTCGAAAAACGGTGTTATTGCTTCTGACAGAGCAGCAGATGTGGCAGCAGAATCGCCCTGCGAACTCAGCGACACCATCGAATAGTTTCCCAACCGCAGACGCAATTCATGATTTAATTCTCGGTTAACCTGCAACTCTAAATCAGAATGTGTAAAAACAACTAACTTCGGCATATTGGGAAAGCAGCTCGGCAACTCATCCGGTTTCGTATGGGGGTGCAGGCATAGCAGACACATATCTGCTTGATCGAACTCGGCGACTAATTCTCGAGCTAAGGCATCGCGCTGATCAACAGCATCGCCACCTAGGCCCGGGAAATCAATGAGGTCGATATCAACGCTTGACGACATTAGTACCGCCCGTCGGTAATCACGCGTGGTGCCTGCTTGGTCTGAAACCAAACTCGGCATGCCCGTCAAGTGAGCGAACAGACTCGTCTTGCCAGCGTTGGGCGGACCTAGCAGCAAACATCCAAAACGCGCGCCAGTGGTCAAAGCACGAGTTTGTTGCCCTACTGCCGCATCTTGCAAAATTTGCTTTGCGCGCTTGACGTGTTCGATCACTTCGGACGGGCGCAAGTCTTGTGAATCACCCTCTTCGAAATCTAAACCCGCTTCTAACTCGACTAGCGATGTCATAAGTTCATGTCGGACATCACTCATTTGCTGAGACAAACCGCCACTTAATAATTGACTCGCTGCACGTGCGGACTCAGCTGACCGCGATTGCACTAATTCAAGCACCGCCTCGGCTTGACTCAAATCAAGTCGTCCGTTTAAGAAGGCACGACGTGTGAAGTCACCTGGCTCCGCAACTTCTAAACCAAACTCTGCGAGGCTTTGCTCGAGGCGCTGTAAAACAACTGGGTTACCGGGTAGATGAAACTCAACAACGTTTTCTCCAGTCGCTGAGTGCGGTGCACAAAACACCACCGTCGTTGTCTCAATTGAGACGCCATCAAATAGATCGCACTCAAAATGCTGAATTGAACGCTTTTCGGCCAGCTTAAAGCCATGGGCATACTTTTCGAACCAAGGTGCTAAATGTTCAAAAAGCAAATCGCCGCTGCAACGTAACACCCCGCGCTGAGCAGGAATCATTGGCGTTGCAACGGCGAAAATTGAGTGCTTCACTTATACGCTACTTTGTGAAACTACTTGTTTTTTTAAGCTCGTCAGCTGTTGGCACTGGCCAACGTTTGCGAATCACCTTTTGCTCGAAGATACCAATCAGTGAAGAAATAATCATGTACAACGACAAACCGGCGGCGTAGTTATAAAGGACAAAGCCGAAGATAATCGGCATCATCATCATCATCTTATGCATTTGTGCTTGCTGCGGATCGGTTGGCTTTGGCATAGAACGCTGATGGTAAACCCACAAAACCACCATAATGATTGGCAGAATGTTTAGGGTTGTCATGCTACTTAACAATGGGAAGTCAACTAATGGTCCGCCAAAATCGATGAAAGAATCTGGCTGAGACAAATCATCTATCCAACCGAAGAAAGGCTCGTGACGCAACAATATCGACGAACGCAATGCCTGGAACAAGCCAATAAAAATAGGCATTTGCAAGAACATCGGCAAGCAACCACCAATGGGCGGTGAGAGACGGTGTTTCTTGTAGATTTCCATGGTCGCCTGATTTTTCTTTTGCGGATCATCGGCGTATTTTTTGTTAATCGCATCAAGCTGAGGCTTGACCACGGCCATCTTGGCCTGATAAGTCGCCATCTTTAATTGGGATGTGCGCATAATCGGGAACACCGCGGCCTTCACCAAAACGGTCAGCAAGATGATGGCGATGCCGTAATTACCGACTAAGCCATAGAACATCTGCAGCAACCAAAGAATTGCCGGTGCGATCGACGAAGTAAAGAAGATGCGGTAAAAGAAACTACGCTCGTAATCAGCATAATTAATCAGCTCTGACATACTGCCATAGGTGTCCTCAGAGAGGATGTCGCTATCTTTCGGGCCGATGTACCATTGCAAACTAATGTCGTCGGTCGAATTCAACATCGCCGGTTCAAGAGAGAAGGAACCGTTTACCGAAGCACGCAACCAATAAGCTGCATCTGGGTTGAGGGTGGAGCCGGCTAGACCTGTGAAGTCAGGATGGCTCTGATCAATCAAAGTTTCGTACTTTGCCCCCTGGAAGCCATTGGTGTCTGTCACACGAATCGCAGAGATAAAGTACTTAGAGCCCTCGACAACAAAAGGGATATTCGGCGCTTTCCAGCTTTCTGTGACATCGCGCGAGATACCATCCAGGTCGCCACTTGGATTGGCGAAATCGATGTCATCTAACACGCCGTGGTCGAGAACAGCAACACCGATGTATGGGTTCGGGTAGAACTGATCGTCTTCGATGTAAAGTCCGCCACCGGTGCCGATTTCAAGCTCGACCGACTGCCCCAACAATTCTTGCTCGCGGAAGGTTGCACCAATCGTTGCGTCGAAATGGTAGCCATCGCCTAGCACCACCTTTTTAGTCAACTCAACTCCATTCTCAGAAACATAGGTGAACAACAAACCGTTGTCGAGAGTGGTGACATCCCAGGTGAGCGAATCGAGATTTGGACGGGTATTGTTATCGGGATTGGTTGAAGTAACCAGACCGTTACTCGACGATTCGATTAAACGAAATGCATCGCGGCGACGGTAGTAGATCGAATGATCGGAAACGCCGCTTGCCGGAACATTACCATCGGACCACTTAGCATCAAAAATCTTCATGCCATGCTCAGTGGCATTGTCAACGTGCATTTGCTCGTTAAACTTCTTGAGGTAAACAGCACCGCAACTTGCACCCGTTGCACTCCATTGACTGTAAACGAATTCGTTTTCAAGAATCAACGGGTAGTCGGCAGGTGGTGGTGTTTCGAATGACTCGAACCACGTTCGCTGATTTGCCATTGAAGTGCCTTGCCCCTTATCATCAGGCGCAAAACAAGTTTGCATGATAAAGACAGCGGCCAAGCCCCAAAGCAATAAGGAGAATATTCTCTTACCCATGATGTTTTTTTTTATTATCTGCCCATCTGCAAGCGTAAACTAAGCTTGTCAGGCAATTTAGCATCGAGAATCAATCTCTGCGCTGCTTCGATTTTGTATGCGACACGACGCCAACTTAAACGTTTGCCGTCGAGAAGTGCGTAGCACAATTCTGGATTGCGATCGCGTGGTTGACCGACAGAGCCGACGTTAATCAGGTACTGCTTATCGTCTTGTAGCTCGATGCTATCGTTCTCGACAGCTGCCACAAATTCTTTTCCAGGGTTGAAATACCCAGGATGATGAGTATGACCATAGAAACACACATGATGCTTCATGGCCGCAAAATTAGACTGCAGAGCTTCGCAATCTGCTGCGAGATTCGGCAACAAATATTCGGTTTGAGGCTGTCGCGGTGAAGCATGAACAATATTGAATATGTTGCCGTCGTCATCAGTGAATTCCGACATTTCACGGCGCAGAGAATACATAAAATCGTAAAGCTCTTCGACGCGCTCGCTAGAGTCGATTTGGTCGCGCGTCCAATCAATCGCAGCGCGTGCCCATTCGTTAAAATACAATGACATATTCGAATTGAGCAAGGCATCGTCGTGGTTGCCTAGCAACACGATTTCGCAGCTTTCTTTGATCTTTGGGATAGTTTCGAGTGGAGCACCGCCGTAACCAACGACATCGCCAAGGCACATGATGCGCTTAACACCTTGAGCTTGTATGTCGGCCAATGCCACCTCTAACGCATGAATGTTAGAGTGAATGTCGGAAATGATTGCAATCACAGTGCTTACCTGAATTAACGAGTGGTATTCTAACGTGGCCTGACTAACGGTGCGACAGCGTATATAATCTGTTTTGGCAAAATAATGAACCGATTCACACTCACATTCTCTCTTTTGGCTGCACTAAGCCTCACCCCAATCATCAACGGTCAAAAGGCCGCTGAGTTAACCGTCGCCACCATCAACGGGCACCAGGTCAGACTCGAACACTACAAAGACTTTTTGCTCACCACTGTTGCCAGTGGCGAGTTAGCGCGTCTGGTCGACACCATATTAATCGAACAAGCTGCAAGTGATTATGGTATTACTGTCAGTGCCGCCGAAATTTCAGAGCGTGTCAAGTCGGCATGGCTCGACATGCTTGCTGGTGGTACCGAAGAAGAATTCCTGCGTCAGTACCAACCACTTGGATTCAGTAAAGAATTGACCCTTGCGTCTATGCATGCTAACGCTGTCACACAGTTACAACTCGAGAAATACATTGTTGCAACACGTGTCATAACAGACAAAAAACTACAAGATGCTTTTAACTCTCAATATGGTTATGACGGAATAAAAATTGATGTCGCGCATATCATGCTTACGCCTCACTACATCCGGGCGAACGCCTTAAAAAACAATAACGAAATCACTTACGATCAAGCCAAAGAAATTGCAGAGCAGCAGGCTAACGAATGCCTAGCTAAACTAGCCGCAGGGGCATCGTTCAGTGATATGGTTATCGAGTACTCACATGACACTGCGACGAAACAAAATGATGGAGTGTTAGTGGTTTACCGTCCAGGAATTTACGGCGAGGCTTTCAAAAATCAAGTCGACACTTTAGATGCTCAGCAGACGTCAAAAACAGTAATAGAGTCCGGAGCAGGCTTTCATGTTGTGCGAGTAAATTCGCGCGTTGTTTCAAGACTAAATGATGTACGCGAACAATTAAGTAAGTCACTACTCGAAGCGCCAGCCAACATTAGCGAAAGAAAGAACGCCATAGTCGATTTACGTTCGTCTGCAAAAATAGAATATCCTAACGACTAGCTATAAACTTTTTCGGCCGCAATCAACCCGCGAACTATATCTGGCATATCAAGAACATCTGCGCCAGCAGCCAAGCGTTGACGAATGTCTGAAGAACTTATATCAACCACTGACATATCAACAAACTGTGCACGAAATATCTTTCGCAAAGCGTCGGGCAAGGCTTCAATATAGCTATTAAGCTGAAGTACGCCCCACTGCGGTCGTGGCACTAGCAAGAAATTACATGTCGCGAACAATCGTGGCAAGTCATGCCACGTATTCAAGTGCGACAGCGAATCACCACCGACCAAAAAAGACAATTCACGTGATGAGTCTTGCCGAGCCAGCTGTTCTAGAGTGTCTACGCTAAAGCAAGGTCGCTGAGAATCTACCTCGAGAGAGCACAGCCTTTCATTTTGCGGACGACTTAAGAGAACTTCTTCGAGACATCGCACACGAAAATCGGCGCTAGCCGGTTGTATGTCAAGTTTATGAACAGCATGCCAAGATGGCGTCCATAAGAATTCGTCGACAGTAAGATTAGCCTGGACGGCATCGGCAACGGCGATATGCCCGTTATGTAAAGGGTCAAAGGAGCCGCCGAAGACTATCGTTTTCATGTTAACTGATCAAAGACAGCAAGTCTGACTGCGAAACTGTTCGCTCAGACTTTTGCTGCATATCTTTAAGAACGATTTGCTGACTGTCTGCCTCGTCAGCGCCAAGAACAATAGCCCAACGCGCGCCACTGCGGTTGGCTTCTTTGAACTGCGCCTTCAACGACTTGGCACGGTGGTCGATTTCGACACGAATACCTGCTGCACGCAAACTTTCGCATATAACAAACAAAGCATCGCGTTGTTCATCGGCAATTGCCACGGCATAAACTTGAGGCAGAAGTTGTTGGCGCAGATCGTCAAGGTCGGATGCCAGCGGTAAACCTAATTCGGCAAGAGCCAACTCGGTTGGTGTAAAGCCAACAGAAAAACCGACTCCAGGTGTTGCCCGCCCGCCCATTTCTTCGACTAAACCATCGTAACGGCCGCCGCCGCAAAGTGCCGAGCGCGCGCCGAGTGGTGGATAATGAACTTCGAAAACTGTGCGTGTGTAGTAATCTAAGCCGCGCACAATTGATGGGTCGTCAATTACCTTTAAACCAAGATTTTCTAGACACGCAACAAATTGCTGGTGATGAGACAAAGCGTCGCTGCCCATAACCTGAAACAATGTTGGCGCGCCTTCATTCAATTCGATGCAGCGTTTCGCTTTGCAATCGAGCAAGCGGAAAACATTACGCGTGTAACGGGACTGACAATCTGCACAACGCTCGCTTTCGCATTCTAACTGAGGTGTAAAAAATTCACGCAAAACTTGCGCCCATTTAATTCGATCGTCTGCATCGCCCATGCTATTGACGCGCACTTCAAGCTGGTCATCAAAGCCAAGATCTTGAAAAAAACGCATCGCAATACTGACGACTTCGGCATCGAGGCTAACGGATTGAGCACCAAAAGCTTCGACGCCGAACTGAGTAAATTGGCGCTCGCGACCTTTCTGGGGACGCTCATAACGAAACATCGGCCCAACATAAAACCACTTTTGCAACGGCGCGGATGCGGCAAAACCACCCTGAACGTATGCTCGAACAGTGCTTGCGGTACCCTCGGGACGAAAAGTAAACCCTCTATTCATGGCCTCTTGCCCCTCAGAACCACGGCGCGGCACGCTGAACATCTCTTTTTCGACCACATCCGAGGCCTCACCGAGAGAACGCTTAAAAAGACGGGTCTCTTCGAACAAAGGTGTGCGTAGCTCTTGGTAACCAGCAGCCGCAGCCACTTTAGATGCCGTCCGCTCTAGATGCTTGATTAATATGAGGTCGTCGCCCAGCAAATCGCGGGTTCCTCGTGGATTAGTGAAAGGTTTTGCTCCCATCTTGGGTTATAGGATAGCGCTGCGCAAGCATTGACGAGACTGCTAAGGCGCACTAACCTATAGGTCCTGCGTTCTGCGTAACACTCATGATAAAAAAGCTAATAGTTTCCGTTTTCCTTTTCAGTAGTCTCGCTGCATGTGCTTCTGGCCCTGCAACGGGTACCGATGGTTTTGAAATGCGTCGTACCGGCCTCGAAGCTGGCGGCGAATTTTGGGGTAAATATTTCTTGGGTCAAGACGTGAGCAACCCATACGCTGACGAAACAAGTAACTCGCCGATGTCAAATCCGTCTTCATTTTGCTCAGATGGCTCATTTTACGACGCAACCTACAGTCACAGAGAAGAAACTGCTCCGCTTTACGAGAAAAAGCCTTCAAGCGAGCTGTTCAAGACTTGGGTTCTAAATTACAACAACACACCTTACGGTAAACAAGACTTGAACAGTTCGCTCAAAACGATACTTATCTTACGCTGAGCGACTTACGTCATGCCGTCAAAGATACTCGTGTATAAACACGAGTATCTTTTTTTTTAGGGACCGTGTTTCTATAGTTCATATATGAGAACCACCCTAACCCTACTTCTTGTTTGTTGCTGCCAGACATTATTCGCTCAAAACGATACCGATCTCACGCTGAGCGACTTACGTCATGCCGAACTGCAAATGACTGCATTGGTCAACTCTCATTCATTGGAGATGCACGATGCTAGAAACTCACTTGCTGTTGCCGAGTACGACTTAGCTGTGTTCAACAGTTTCGGACAAAGCGAAACCGCAAAAACTTTAGCTCTCGACTTATTTTTAGAGCAAGATGCTCTAAGCAACGCCATCGAAGAGCTAGAGCAACTTAAAATAATGTACGACCGCAACAACCTTGCAGACGTCACTGCACAGATGGTTCTAGATCGCGCCGAACGCAGTTTATTACGCCAACAAATTTCGGTTGAACTAGCGCAAACCGCAATCGCCAAATGGGAGCAATTTGGCATGATTCATCAACAGAGAGAACTCAATGATGCGGTAACTTCTGCTAAGCTAAATCTAGCTTACCTCGAAGCGGAACATGTCAGCTCACGTTTCGAGTTAAATAGAGAAATAGACGACATCAAGCTTGCGCTTGCCGAGATACGCGCAGAAACAAATAATGAATAGCCTCATCGCGGTCACCTTACTTTGCTGCAGTTCGCAAGCCCAACAGCTCGAAGCCGCAGAGCAATCCTGCCAAACGGCGATTGAGCGCGGCACCAACTTTCTGTACCGCCAGCAAGCAGACAACGGCGGATTCAGCCTTAACACTGATCCTACGCTGCACGATGTTTGGGCCAACTCCGAAGCAAACCGCTCGTGGCACATTGCCACCACTTCAATAGCAGCAATGGCTTGGATGGCACAGCCACGCGAGGCAACTCGCGATTCACGTATCGGCCGCGTAATAGATTATTTATGTAATAGCCCTTTAGCAAAGCGACCCGATGACTGGGATACCGATAACACTTGGGCCTATGTATATTCGCTTTGCGCTCTTACTCGCGCTGCCAACCACGAATACATCAAATCGACCAAGCGCAGTGCAGCTGTAAAGCGACGCGCCAAATTGGTTATGCAAGAGCTCTATAAATACCAGTCGCCGATGGGCGGTTGGGCGTACTACGCAGACGAGACTAAAGCCGTCACACCAAATTGGGCAACGTCATTTCAAACTGCAGTAGCGGTAATCGGCTTGCTCGAAGCAAAAAAACTTGGCTGGGCCGTCGACGAACACCGGCTGCAAGTCGCAATCGACACCTTGATTCATTGCCGACTCCCAGACGGTTCTTACACCTACAGTGTAGAAATCATCCCACGCGTAGATGTTGGCACCGGCATTGACAATGTCAAAGGTGGCCTATCGCGTATCCAATCGTGCAACTACGCGTTGTTTCTCGCCAAGCAGATGGGCTACGAAACACCTATAGGCGAAAAACAGATAAAGGAAGGCTTACAACATTTTTTTGCGCAACACCATTACCTCGACATTGCTCGCGGACGCCCACTGCCGCACGAGGCTTTTCACTACAACTCAGGATATTTCTATTTTTTCGGTCACTACTACGCTGGCCTACTCTTAGGCGTGTTGCCGATCGAAGATGCAAAATCTTTTTTCCCGGCTTATGTTGACAGTGTTGTCAAAACCCAACATGACGACGGCTCTATGTTAGATTTTTTCTTTTCGGCTTCAGGGAAAGTATACGGTGCTGCCTTCGGCGTTGCTGGCTTATGCCATGCTCGTGACAGTATCAAGCGCTAAATTCACCACGCCAAATCAGAGGCTGTTGACGCAATTTTTTGAGATCAAAGCCATCAAGCAATTGCTGTGGCGTACACTCGTGCAAATCATCCGTTAACCCTGAGGCATAAGCTAACCAGCCAATGATTTGTTGAGAACTTACTTGTTGCTGCCTAAAGTGCTGCAAACTCGTGTCGCCGTGGCGCTTAGCCAAACGCTTACCATCTTCACCCGCGACTAAGGGCACATGCTTGAATTCAGGAACATCGAGCCCCAAAGCGCGATAAATCACTATTTGACGTGCAGCACTATCTAACAAATCGTCGCCGCGCAACACTTCGGTCACCCCTTGAGCAGCATCATCGACCACTACAGCTAACTGGTAAGCTGCCTCACCGTTGTTTTTGCTGACGACGAAATCTGATAGCCGCGCAGTATCAAAATTAATTGCACCGCAGACTCCGTCTTCGAAGTCGACATTGGGTTGGTCAAAATGAAAACGCCAACACGCCGGTCGCTGGGCTTGCTCGCTTGCCGCCTCATAGGATGAAAACCTTTGATAGCAAGTAAGGGGATAAACGGTCGAGCCATCGTCGGCATGTGGCGCACTAGCCGCCAACTCTATTTCTCGCCGTGAACAAGCACACGGGTAAACATTACCCTGCTCTATTAATTGCTCTAAGGCATGTTGATACAGCACGGTGCGTTGCGATTGAAAAACGATTTCAGAATCGTAATCGAGGCCTAGCCACTGTAAATCTTCGATCAATTGTGCCGCCGAACCTTTTTTCACTCGTGGACTATCGAGGTCTTCGACGCGCAGCAACAAAGTACCATTACGCGAACGGACATCAAGCCACGCCAACAAAAAGCTACGTATATTACCAAGGTGAATCACCCCAGTCGGACTTGGCGCGAGACGCCCGATCGGCAGTTTAGGCGCCATCTGTTGGGCTTAAGTCGTCAAGTACTTTTCTCGGGCTTGTGGCGTCAGCTTCACTTTGTCGCACTACATCTCTAAACTCGGCCTTACGACCAATGACCTGCTCACTATCACTATGCATTCTTAATTTATGACTAATTCCTTGGCTTGTAGATTCGCAGCGCCGCAATGTACTGCGATCTAACACCGTATTGCGAATACCTAATGTGCCTAATAACTCAAACATCAAGCGACTAAGGCTATGCTGTTGGCCGATATCACACAACACCACCACCTCAAAACCTGGGCGTGAATCTTTCGCCATAACTGGCAATAAATACGCTTCAAGTATGGGCTGTTGACGAAGCGTTTCTAAGGCATGGCCAATCACCTCACCGCTTTGGTCGTCGACCATAGTGCGCAACTCTACGACGCATTCTGATTCTTGTGCAAGCTCTTCGAGTTGCACGCGCAAAAAATTCGCGCGGTCTTTATATTCGTTACTACCCATGCCATACCCTACATTGCGCGTAATAGCAGCACCACGTGAAGAAAAATCTACTTGCCATGCACGCAACAACGCAACCCCAGTTGGAGTGGCGCGCTCGGAAACCAGATCAAAGCCACAGCTCGGAAGGTTTTTTAGCAACTCTAATGTGGCCGGAGCTGGAACAGGCATTTCTCCATGTTCACAGTGAACACTGCCACTACCGACTGGTATAGGCGACGAATAGATTTTCTGCGGATTGAGTAAATCCATCAGACAGCTTGCCAAACAGATGTCGACAATTGCATCAACAGCGCCTACTTCATGAAAATGAACTTGCTCGCGACTGCTATGGTGCACTTTGGCTTCGGCAGTGGCGAGTAACTCAAACGCAGCGACAGACCACGAGCGAGCGCGGTCAGTTAATGGCAAAGCGTCAATAATTTCGAGGACATCGACAAGGTGGCGATGTTGTTGGTCTTCAGAAACGATGACATTGAAACCACGTCCGCTAATTCCTTGTCGCAGCTCGTCTGTAAATTTGACCTGCACCCCTTCGAACGGCAGTGCGGCGAGCAAGTCGTCGGTCGCAGCGAGATCGGCCTCGGCGGAGCACGCTAAATCATAGAGAGCTGACACCAACATGTCGCCCGCTACACCACCGTAGAGATTAAGGAAAATGCGCATACAAATATTTTAACACTCTCGAGAACGCAATGGGGCAATTGCTAGGCTAATCGCCATAATCTGCCTATAGCCCATTAGTTTCACGCAGCGTACAGCTTCTCGCAAGGACGCCCCGGTTGTGCTGACATCATCTACAATTATCACCGTGGCATTGGGGTCTATATTGGTAAATTGACAACGTGCCGGCGTGAAACATTGATGCAAGTTAATACGCCTTTCAACGGCACCAAGACTTGCTTGCTTTACTACTTGCTTTCGACGACGTAAAAGGTTGAGGTGTTTTGCGCCCAGCTTAGACGACAAAGCTCGTGCCATTGCTAAAGGTAAGTACCACCCGTTGATCGAGCGCCGCAATGAAGAGGGTACTTGGGTAATAATTATTTCGGAAACGCCTTTTTGCTTCACTATGTTTGTTGCTGCAGCAACAAACATATCTTGTACTGCATAGTGTTGGCTACTATTAGGCTGGTCTTTAGCCATTGACAATAGTGAAACAAGTGGCCCCGCATAATCATAACAGGCATAACGCTCACTAAAATCGAGTAGTGGCACCTGTTGGAGTGCTGGAATTAACTCGAGGGCACATTCGCGACAAACCCGGACTGCTGCGCAATCGACTACCGCTAATGGCGCACATTGCCCACATGCGCAACAGCATGGCAACAACAACGAATCTATTAAGGATTGCATACGGCGTAGACGCCGCAGCCCCAGCCTCGACACTATTTACTTAATAGAATAATGCGGTGTTCGCGCGCCAAACATCTTAGATGGCGGCTGCTTAACACCCAAAGCTTGGCGTAGCTTCTTGAGGAACGACTCGAGCGTGTCGTCGTCGGTGGCCTCTACGCCAAACAGCGTGCCGATTTCTTGAGACAACGCGATGTGGTCTTCAAAATTAAAAGCGTGGCTGTTGATGTATTTCAATAACGAGCGGCGCATTGCTTTTTCAACAAGCTTGTCAAGAAAAGACATCGTCAACAGTGAAAGGACCAACAAGCCTATCAAGCAGGAAATAGCCGCCGTAAAGCTGTATATCACCGGGAAAACAATCGACTGCATAAACAGCAAACCGGCAATGGCCAACATCGCTGCTGCAAACTGCGATCGCGCTTTAGCTTGCATTGCACTGCGCAAGGGTTTCAAGGAAACCAATTTTTCGCCCATCAATGCTGACAAACGATTACCTGTGCTGCGCCGCGAACCAGAGGCAAAGCTAAACAGTCCACTAAGTAAAACACAAACGGTAGCAAGAACCAAGCTTGCCTTATCTACAAAGTGTTCGATGATTTGATCCATTATTCCCATTCAATGGTGCCCGGAGGTTTTGAAGTAATATCAAGAACCACACGATTGATACCGCGCACATTGTTAATTATACGACTCGAGATGGCTTGTAAACACTCGCGACTAGGGTAAACCCAATCGGCGGTCATGCCGTCATTAGATTGCACCGCGCGAACTGCACACGCTTCTTCGTATGTACGCTGATCTCCCATTACACCAACCGAACTAGCACCAGTGAGGACTGCAAAGTACTGCCACACCCCATCGTGCTCGCCACGTGATTCGAACTCTTCGCGTACCACCTTATCAGC
>JAPYTC010000008.1 GCA_029941685.1 Planctomycetota bacterium
ATCCAGAATTACTTGCCGCACCGAAGTGGTTTCAAGAAGGCTGGGCTGAGATGTGGGCACCGCTAAATAATGGTGATGTCAGTGTCTGGCCTCATGCGCACGATTTGCACCGTTGGTTCGAACAACTTGACTGGAACAATTTGACTTCCGCCCCAGCTGAAGTACGTTATTCGTTTATGGCACACGCCGCAGAGCTATGTTTGCAGAATTCAGCGGATTCGCAACCATGGATGTCGCAGCCGGACATTGATTTGCCGCCGCCATCCGCGTTTCATGGATTGCGTGGTAGGCACGCTTTTTGGGATACCGCTAAGAAGCATTATTTGTTGTCGTCAATGATGAGCTCACAGGTCGATTTAGATTTGCCCGACACCTGGGATGGCAAACACGATTTGATGCTTAAGATGCGGGTGGGGGCAACGACCTCGCCGCTCGCCGGAGTGGTTTTTTATACTCACGGCGAAGATATCGTTGAAGCCCAATTGCTGCGCATTCCCATCGATGTCAATGGAGGCATCAATGCTTATGTTGATAGCGCAAAGCAGATGTTGATCCGTTCACTCTATCCTTTGCCGCAAAAGCAAAAGTTTGGCGCTTGGCGTGAAGTTCGTTTACACCATACCAACGGTTT
The DNA here is from genome assembly GCA_029941685.1 of Planctomycetota bacterium. GTDB lineage: Bacteria > Planctomycetota > UBA1135 > UBA1135 > UBA1135 > JAPKEZ01. The sequence continues at coordinate 632 of JAPYTC010000008.1, forward strand.
GATTGTGGTTAGCAGTGGTGATTTAGAGCGTATAATATCTTTGACGGAAAATAGCCTACAATTCCCTTTGGCGATACGTATGTATTCGCGAAACGGTTCCTTCGAGTTAAAACATGAAAAGATTCTTAATTAGTGTTGTTGCCACCATGGTTGGTGGCTTTTTGTTGTTGTTTTTTGGTTCGGCGATGCTGGCCAGCATCTTCGATGCTGCCTCGGCTGAAACGGGCTATGAACTGCCCCCAGAATACGTGCTTGTGCTTGACAGTTCGGTCATCACTAGCGAAATGGGTAGCTTGCCTTCTCCAATGGAGGCACTTCTGGGGAACTATCAGAACAGTGTGGCTTTGCGTAAATTGCTCGAGGCCATCGATTATGCGGCAGAAGACGAAGAAGTGTTGGCGATTTTGCTCGATGGCAACATGCAAATATCAGGTCGTGCACAACGACATCAAGTGCATAGCACATTGCTCCAATTTAAAGAGTCCGGTAAAAAGATCTATGCCTTCAGTGATGGTTACGACATGAACTCTTACCATTTGGCTTCACTCGCTGACGAAATTTACATACCACCGATGGCAGATTTATACATGATGGGTCTGTCTGCCGAACTTGTATTTTATACTGAGGCACTCGAAAACTTAGGCGTTGAATTTCAAGTTACAAAAGTGGGCAAGTACAAGTCCGCTGTCGAACCATTCATTTTGCATGAGGCATCACCCGAAAACCGTCAGCAGATTGAGTTGCTACTCGAAGATGTACAAAGCGACTTGCTCGCCGACATTGCTCTTGGCGAGCGTGTTTCAGTTGAAGAGCTGCAAACAATTATCAACGAGGTAGCTGTATTCACTGCCAACGAAGCCATTGATGCGGGGTTAATCACTGCCACCATGTATCGTGATCAGCTCATTGATTACATGCTAGAAACTTTCGGCCACAACTCTAGCGAAGACAGTTTCATTCAGGTGGGTATAAATGCATACTTAAATGCTTTCGACTTTTCAGACGATTCCAACAGTAACATTGCGGTGATTTACGCAGACGGAGAGATTGTAGATGGATACTCTAGCCATAATATCGGCGGTGACTCTTTGTCCGCAGAATTACGTGCGTTGCGTAGTGAAGACGATATTCAGGCAGTAGTTCTGCGGGTTAATAGTCCGGGTGGTAGTGCCTATGCGAGCGAGCAGATTTTGCGCGAAGTAGAATTGTTGCGGGCTAGTGGAAAAACAGTCGTAGTGTCGATGGGTGCGGTAGCTGCTTCGGGTGGTTATTGGATTGCCTCACGCGCCGATGCGATTGTTGCACAGGCAAATACTGTTACAGGCTCAATTGGTGTGTTCGGCATTTTCCCGAACTACCAAGAGCTGCGAGAAAAAATTGGTATCAATGTGCAGTCAGTTAAGACTGGCAAGTTTGCTGACTTCTTCCCTCTGTCACGTTCTAAGTCAGCCGAAGAGTTAGCCTTGGCGCAAAAGTCGGTTGATAAAATTTACGAAGATTTTTTAGACCGGGTTAGTGTCGGGCGTTCACTTGACCGTGATGCCGTTCATGCAATTGCACAAGGTCGTGTGTGGACGGGTAGCCGTGCACTACAGTTGGGCTTGGTTGACCAGCTTGGTGGGTTAGACACTGCGATTGATTTGGCCGCACAGAAGGCTGGTATTGAAGATGTACGTGTGAGCTACCGCGAGCCAGTGCTCGACGAGTTTGATGTGATGCTCGCATCATTGATGGCTGATGATGATAATCCGGTGATAGAAATACCGACATTGATTAATCAATTACTTTCGCAAGTGCCTCAGTCACTACTTGAGCCGGGTATTAAAGCACGTTTACCCTTCAACCTTAATTTTTAGTGCTTCAGTAGTTCAATAAGAACTGAGGCAACTTAATACATCAGCGACCGTAATTTTTTTCATCAACAATGATTGACGGTCGCGTTGTCGTTTTGGTGGCGGGGTGTTGATGTCGCCAGCGTAAATGACTTTTATATTGTCACGATTTCCGGGAGGTGCATATACCACCGGATCGGTCGCGCCGAACAAGCACACCACTTTGTTGCCGCGCAAAGCTGCAATGTGAGCTGGTCCAGAATCGGTGCTGATTAACAACTTTGATTCATCTAGTAAGGCCATTAAATGTTCAAGGCTTGGCGTGGTAGGTGCAAGATTCACATCTGCAGTGTTTGCGATTTGTTGCACATAACCTAAATCCGCAGGAGTATGCAGTAATGCAACATGGTGGCCATCCTCTTTTAGTTGACTTGCGAGTGCGGCCCAATTATCTGCGCCCCAATCTTTATCGCGACCGTAATGGGTAGTGGTGGTATGCAGTAATGTTAAGCCGCTACCATTACTGGTGACGTCAAGTGGCCACTTTACCTGTTCAGGAATAGCTATATCACCAACAATGCTTTTAACGAATTCTGTATCGCGCGCTGTACGGTGCATGCGCGGTGTGACATTAACATGATGGTGATGGAAGAGATGTGCGCCTTCTTTGGCAACGCCACGCGCAAATCCGAATTTATGTTTTGACTTTAGCGCCAACAACTGCATTGCCGATTTGGAATTCGACTGCAAATCAAAAATCACATCGTAAGAACTGCGGTTGCGTAATGCCTTTAGATGCTTGAACAACGAAAGCGTAGTAAGAGTGCTGCGTGGGTAAATAACGACTTCGTTAATGAATGGGCAACTCGTTAGTAGCGCAGAATGCTTGTCTTCAACCAACCAATCAATCGTTGCATCGGGGCGCGCGTTCTTTAGTGCTTTGATTGCTGGTAAGGCAAAGACCAAATCACCCATAGCAGAAAGGCGAATCACCAAAATGCGTGGGTTGGGGGGTAGCGCAGAGAGACTCGAGACGTCCATCGCCCGCTAAGATACCATATGCCCATGACCGAGTCAGTCGTCGCCCCACGAACTCTAATCAGCAAGCAGCTATGGATGTATTCCTCCGCCGCAGTGAGTGGAGTATTCGGCACTATTGAAAGTGGCGAGCGGGTGATCGAGTTGTTGAATATTGCCAAGAGTGCCGCCGCCCGTGACGTTGGTAGCGGCCGCGCTGTTACGCCCGCAGTAAATATCGATGGTGTGGCTGGTGTGTGGCGAACTAATCGCCACGGCGGCCTACTTGGCGGTATGTTTGGTGCGCGTTATGCCGGTGCCGATCGTTTACGCTCCGAGATCGATGTCGCCAATCGTTTGATTGCCTTACGCATTAATACGCCGCAGGTGTTGCTGGCGGTGGCGGTTCGCGATGGCATGTACTGGAATCAACACCTAGTCACCTCCGAAGTTGAAGGTGCGGTCACCCTGTTTGATGCCCGTGACGATGAACAAGCAATGCGCGCGGCAGGATGTTGCTTGAACCAGCTATTTGAAGCGGGTTATTACGCCACTGATTTGCATCCGCGTAATATGTTGTGGGTGGCTGCTACTCAGCAAGTTTGGGTGATAGATTTGGCAGGTGCTAAGATGCTTGACAAGGCGTTAACGGTGCAGCAACGGGCTGCCAGGATGAAAAGATTCGAGCGGTTCTTTAGTAAGCACGCAGGGCAGATGCCGTCCGCGATTGCTATGTTACGCGAGGGGTTGAACAGCTAAAATATAGTCAGTGGAACTACACCTTTACGATACGCGCGCCCGTCAGAAGCGAAAGTTTCTGCCTTTAGAAGAGGGCAAAGTGGGTATGTACCATTGTGGGCCGACTGTTTACCAGCGTCCGCATATTGGCAATTATCGCGCGTTTTTGTTTGCCGATTTGTTGCGCCGCGTGTTCGAGGTTTTGGGCTACGAGGTTAAGCAAATCATGAATTTGACCGACGTTGGTCACCTGTTAGCCGATGCCGAAGAAGGCGAAGATAAGCTCGAAGCGCAGGCCAGGAAAGACAACGTCGACCCGTGGCAAATAGTTGAGCAAGTGAGCGAACTGTTTTTTGCTGACTTAAGCGCGCTTGGTATTCAGCTGGCGCATGCTTATCCGCGTGCAACGGAATACATCGACGAGATGGTGGAGATGATTGAAGTGTTAGTCGAAAAGGGCCACGCTTATAAAGTGGGATCCAACGTGTATTTCGATGTGCATAGTTTCGACAAATACGGCGAGCTGTCAGGTAATAATATCGCCGAACTCGAAGCCGGAGCACGACTTGAAATTAACGACGAAAAACGTCATCCAGCCGACTTTGCTTTATGGAAAACCGACGAAAAGCATTTGATGAAATGGGACACTGTCTTTGGCGATAATGGCTTCCCCGGATGGCACATTGAATGTTCGGCGATGTCCCGCCAATTTTTGGGAGATCACTTCGACATCCATACAGGTGGCGAAGATAATGTTTTCCCGCATCACGAGTGTGAAATAGCGCAAAGCGAATGTGCTCACGGCGGTAAATTCGTCAACTACTGGATGCACACTAAGTTTTTGCAGGTCGACGGCGGAAAGATGTCGAAGTCTTTAGCTAATGTTTACAGTCTAGACGACCTTGGTGATCGCGGGTTTTGCGCACTCGACTTTAGGTTTTTGATGATGCGCGGTCATTACCGTTCGTCTCTTAACTTTACTTTCAAAGGGTTGCAGGGTGCTGCCGAAGCGCGTAAAAACCTCTGCAGCTTTATTAAGCGTTTGCAGTCGGTGGCTGGCGATACTTCATCAACAGCAATCGAGTTCGACCCGTTAAACACTGCACGTCAAGATTTCATTGCGGCGTTATGTGACGACTTAAACACATCAGCTGCTATTGCTGCGGTTTTTACTTTGCGTAGCGAATTCATGAAAGGTGATTTTACTGCCGACCAAGCGGCGGCAACCTTAGATTTCATGCTCAACACAGTGCAAAAAGTGTTTGGTGATCTCGATTATATTCAGTGTACCGACGACGAAATCAGTGATTCAGATGTCGATGACTTAATCGCGCAGCGCACTCAGGCTCGCGCCGACAAAGAGTGGGCCAAAGCCGATGAAGTACGCGATCAGCTAACAGCGGCCGGCATCGTCGTCGAAGATACTGCCGATGGCATTAAGTGGCATCGGGCTTAGTCTTAATATTTAAGCGCTTAGCAAGGTTCTTCTTCATGCGTGGCGATCGCGATTCTTCGGTAGGGCGTACGTCATCAAGTGCTAGTGGCGGAGTTTCGAGCCACTCGGCGTAAATTTCTTCCCAGCCGAGTCCGCCGAGTTTGGCGTACCATTTTTTACGCAATTCATTGCGTTCTTCGCTGTCCATTGCGCCAACTATCGTGGGGTCGGCATCGATTACTCGTTGCAGAATCATGCCAGTCGCCACGCCTAAGTTGAACGACTCAGTAAAACCGTACATGGGCAAATAAACTAATTTATCGGCGGCCTCGCGCATTTTGTCACTAATGCCGTCTGTCTCCCGGCCCATTACCATTGCCAATTTTGGTGGAACATCTGGCATTGTTGTTGGTGCTGCTGCGACTGCTCCGCTGTCGAGATCGGTAGCCCAAATCTCGTAACCTTTGGCTCTCAACTCTGTGAGGCAATCTGCGGTAGATGTAAATCGGTGAACGTCAATCCAAGAGTTGGCTCCAGAGCTGACGGTCGATTTGTGTTGCTGAGATATTTCATCGTCTTGATCGATGACGTAAACATGTTGTATGCCAAGCAACTCGGCGGTGCGTAACATCGCGGCAAGATTGTGCGCATCGACGCACCGTTCGCTAACTAGCACCAAGCGCGAAGTGCGCTTAAGTAGTATTGCTTCTGCTCGTCGCAGGCGGCGCGGCGCGTTACTGGTCATCCGACTGATCGGAATCGGAATCACTGTTAATGTTCAGCCCAGCTAAGATAGCATTAATCTTTTGCGCATGCTCGAGGCCGCGATCGAACTCGAATCGTAGCGATGGGGCAGAGCGAATGTCGATGTCGCGTGCCACAGCACGACGGATGAATTTGTTCGCGTGCTCAAACATATGCTGGACTTTTGACTTGTCTTTTGCGACGAGTACAGTCCATTTGATAGTGGCCACGGTCAAGTCACTAGTAATATCTACCGAGGTGACGGTTACAAAACTAGATCGAGGGTCTTTGATCTCGTGTGTCAACAACTCAGCCACTTTGCGCTGAATACGCGCACAGATTTGTTGTTGACGGCGGACGGATGCCATTACTCTTCAGCGCTAGCCGCTTCTTCTGCCGAGGCAACTTCTTCGAGAGAGCGAGCAACTTCTTTGATTTCGATGATTTCAATTAAGTCGCCATCTTTGTAGTCTTCGAAGTTGTCGATGGTCATACCACATTCGTTGCCTTCAGCAACTTCACGCACATCGTCTTTGAAGTGACGAAGTGAGCTGAGATAGCCTTCAACGATTTGTTTGCCATCACGAGTAAGCTTGGCGTAGCAAGCGCGTTTGACCACGCCGCTGAGTACCTTACAACCAGCGATTGTTCCCCAACGAGAAGAGCGGAATACCTCGAGAATCTCGACGCGTCCGACAGTCTCTTGGATGGTGTCAGGTGCAAGCATGCCTTCAATTACCTTAGTCATGTCTTCGAGTAATTCGTAGATTACATCGTAGCCTCGGATTTCAACGCTGGCGCGTTCGGCGTGGCTCTTGGCTTTACCTTCGGCTTTAGAATTGAAGCCAAGCACAATAGCCCCGGCAGTTTCAGCTAAGGTAATGTCGCTATCGGTAATCGCACCCACGGCAGAATGGATGACGTCGACAATAACTTCTTCGGTGCTTAGTGCCTTAAGTGAATCTTTGAGAACTTCAAGTGAACCTTGAACATCAGCTTTAAGTACCAAGCATAAACGTTGAGCGTTTGACTCGTCGATTTTATCGAACAAGTTAGCCAAAGTGACTCCGGCACCTTCGCCACGGTCTTCGGCCTTTTTGACCTCGACTCGCTTTTCGGCAACACGCTTGGCATCTTTCATGTTGTTTACAACGTAGAAAGTTTCGCCAACCGGTGGGAATTCGTCGAGACCGAGAATGTCGACAGGAGTGCCTGGGCCAACCTCTTTAACGGGCTTGCCGTTGTGGTCGAACATTAGGCGAACGTTACCAAATGCATGGCCAACCAGTACGGTTTGCCTTACCTTGAGAGTTCCGTCTTGGACTAATACTGAAGCAACCTTTCCTTTGCCTTTCTCTAGCTTAGACTCGAGCACAATGCCGAGTGCATCGCCTTTAGCGTGGGCCTTAAGATCGAGGATTTCTGCTTCAAGCAACACGCGCTCGAGCAAGTCGTCGAGACCTGTTTTGTGGAGGGCTGACACTTCGACCATGCCAACATCGCCACCCCAATCTTCGGACTGTAAGCCAATACCAGAAAGCTGTGACTTAACTTGCTCGACATTGGCGCCTGGGGCATCAATTTTGTTAATAGCAACCACGATTGGTGTGCCGGCAGCTTTAGCATGCGCAGCAGCTTCTTCTGTTTGTGGCATAACTCCGTCGTCGGCAGCAACAACCAAAATCGCAATGTCAGTTGCTGAAGCACCACGCTTGCGCATTTGAGTAAATGCGGCGTGACCCGGGGTGTCGAGAATAGTAACGTTCCGGCCATCTTGTAGCTGGGCCATATAAGCACCAATGTGCTGCGTAATACCGCCAGCCTCTTTGTTGGCTACGCGACTCGAACGAATTGCGTCAATCAATGAAGTCTTACCGTGGTCGACGTGACCCATGAACGCCAATACCGGCGGGCGGGTGGCCATCGAATCTTCGTCGACAGCATGGCGAGCAGCCATGATTTCAGCCATCAATTCTTTGTCGATGTCGGTCTTCTCTTTGATGCGCACTTCTACATCGAACTCGTCAGCGACCAAATCGATTGTGTCGGTGTCGAGAATGGTGTTAATACTGACCATCATGTCGAGCGACATCAATGAGTGCATGATGCGATTGACACTGACACCGGTGGCCGCGGAGAAGGATTTAAGCGTAACCGGTGCTTCGAGAACGACCTCGCCCTTACGCTCAACGGTTGACTTGCCTTTCTTGCCCAACTTACCCTTGCGGCGATCACGCAAACGTTCGCGCGCCTTGGCTTTCATGTCGCGGCGACGGGATTGCTCACGGTCGCGGCGGTCGGTAAATGTTTGTCCACCAGAACGATTGCGATCTTCTTGTTGCTTCTTGATTAAACCAAGCGCTTCAAGGTCGATGATGCCTACCCGGGTAGCAGCTTTTTTTGCAGGCTTAGGCTTAGGTGCCATATTTCCCTGTTTAGCTTTAGGCTCGGGAGCCTTTTCTTCAGTCTTTACCTCGGCAATATCTACTTTTTCGGCAATATCTACTTTTTCGGTTATACCTTCGGTGGCTGGCTCAGCCACTTCTTCGACAGCAATTTCTTTTATAGCAACAGCTTCGGTTGGTGCTTCTTTGTCCTCTGGCTTTGAAGCGGACTTCATAAGTGAATCCCAGCTCGACTTCTTCGCAGAGCCGTCGGCACTATCAGCCACGGTAGCATCGTTTCCACCAATAAGGCGACCACGCTTTAAGCGTTCGTCAATAACAGGTAGATCCCAGTCCTCGATTGAAGCCTGGTAGGATGAAACAGGGAAGCCAATGTCGCCAAGGATTTTGACGAACTCTGTAGATTTGAAGCCGTACTGCTTGGCCAAAGCGTGGACTTTAGTTTTAGTCAAAGCTTATGCCTCCTCCGAGAAGCTGTCTCCGGCTTGATCGTCGACGTCAGGTTCTTCTTCTTCAATTCCGTCGACGTTTCCTTCAGCCATGAGCTGTTGCTCGTATTCAGTTGGAGTTTTGAGATCCATGCTCCAGCCGACAATTTCTGAAGCCAAACGCACATTGCGTCCGCCCATGCCGATAGCTAGAGGCTTTTGATCGTCGGCGACCAACACCAACACGGAATTTGATTCTTCGTCAGGGAATACGTGGTCGACCATAATGTCTTTTGCCGGCTTAAGCGCGTTTACCACCAATTCTTCAAGTGATGCAGACCATTCGATGATGTCAATTTTCTCGTTACGCAGTTCGTCGTTGACGTTGCGAATGCGAGAACCACGGACACCTAAGCATGCACCGACTACATCAATGTTTTCGTTATGCGAATAAACGGCAACCTTGGTGCGGTAACCTGGATCGCGCGCAATTTTCATTACCTTCACATCGCCGTCGGCAATTTCAGGAATTTCTACCGCAAAGAGTTTTTCAACGAATTCTTTAGACTTTCGTGAAACAACGATTTCAACTCGTGAACCACGCTTGACAATGTCTTTAACCAAGACGCGCAAACGGTCGCCAATGTGCAGGCGTTCGGTTTGGACGCGCTCGCTACGTGGCAAAATTGCTTCTTGACCATCAGGCAATGATAGGAAAAGGTTAGGGCCTTCTTGCTTTTCAACTTTAACGGCAACAATGGTTCCGACTAAGTCGGCGTATTCGGCAAATACCTTGTCACGCTCAGCCTCACGGATTTTCTGCATGAACACTTGCTTGAAAGTTTGCGCAGCAATGCGACCTAACTCTTCGGCGGATGGCAACTCGACTCCCTCATCGCCACCTTCTGGGCCGATTACGCGGGTAGAACCATCTTTGCGGTTTACGATAACCTCGTAACCTTCTTCAACACCTAGCTTTTTGCGCACAGACAAGCTGAGTGCTTCTTCTAGTGCATGAAATAAGATCTCGCGATCGACACCGCGTTCGCGGTGGATTGCGTCGATTAGTCTTAGAACGTCGTCTTTGCGCATCGGATGTGTGTTGAAAGTAGGCGAAAAAAAAGGTGCGGAGCTCTGAACCCCACACCAAAGTAGCTGATGCCACCTTAGGCTGAATATTCTAACACCGAGTAGTGTTATGACAAGCCTCTATTTTACAATGATGAGGTGCAAGACCCCAACTCTACCGACATCAAGACGTTTTTCCTTAATGGGCGCCCAGAAAAGCACTTACAGGGGCAGACTATTGCCGATTTGCTGGCTGCCAAAGAGGCATCCGGACCGGGTGTGGCCGTCGAGCGCAACCAGCAGGTTGTAAGGCTTGCAGAACATGTTCAAACGGTGATTGAAGTCGGTGATAAAATTGAAATAGTACGCCTCGTGGGGGGCGGCTAAACTATAGCTAATCATGACAGAATCTACACTCATTGCTGCCGACGAGCCCCTTGTTCTGGGCGATTTTAGCTTCAACTCGCGCTTATTCCTCGGAACAGGTAAATATGCTACTTATCCTCAAATGCGCGATGCTCTCGATATTTCGTGTACTGAGTGTGTGACTGTTGCGGTAAGGCGTATCCCTGAAGACGAGCCGGCTGGCGAGAGATTTCTAGATTACCTTGATCTAGAGCGCTACACCATTTTGCCGAATACCGCTGGCTGCTTCGATGCTGAAAGCGCTATTCGCACAAGCCGCCTGGCCCGAGAAATGCTCGATACCAACTTGATTAAACTCGAGGTTTTGGGCGATCAAAAAACCTTGTTGCCCGAGCCGGTAGACACGCTCAAGGCTACAGAAATTCTTGTAGCAGAAGGGTTTACGGTATTGGTCTATACATCTGACGACGTGATGCAGGCCAAGCGCTTGCAAGAGGCAGGTGCAACTGCGGTAATGCCTGCAGGCTCACCAATTGGTAGCGGGCAGGGCATCCTTAACCCCTTAAATTTGCGTTTAATCCTCGAACAGGCCACGGTGCCCATTATTGTAGATGCCGGAGTCGGCCAGTCTTCTGACGTGGCAATTGCCATGGAGCTTGGCGCACACGGTGTACTGATGAATACCGCAGTTGCTGCTGCGGACGATCCATTGCGTATGGCGCGGGCAGTAAAAAATGCTTGTAGTGCCGGCCGCGATTCTTATTTGGCTGGGCGCATGGACAAACGCATGTATGCTTCGGCGTCCTCTCCGCAAACTAATTTAATCACAAGCTAATGAGTGAAACCAAAGATTTTCCTACACCGCGTCGAGGATTGTTGCGACGTGTTGCGAGTGGTGCGATGATTGCTGAAGGTGCAGTCGTAACAGGTGATGTGGTTTTAGCCAAAGATGTGAGCGTTTGGTTCGGTTGTATCATTCGTGGTGACGACGCCACGATAACGATTGGTGAACGCACGAATGTGCAAGACGGGACGGTCATTCATTGTGATGACGGCATTGACCAGACGATTGGTAAAAATTGCACGATTGGCCACCGTGCTGTGTTGCACGGCGTAACAATAGGTGACGATGTCTTAGTGGGCATGTCGGCCACTATTCTTGGAGGATCTAAAATAGGTGATGGTGCCGTAGTCGCAGCTGGATGTGTTGTACGTCCAGGCTTTGTAGTGCCACCAAATACTTTGGTCGCTGGCGTGCCAGCTAAGATAATTCGCGACGTGTCTGATGCCGAGCGTGCTTTTATGGTGCACTCTGTGCCGCACTATGTCGAAACAGCCGAATCTTATTTGAGTGAATAAAGCCCTAATTTCGGCTCTAAATGCACAATTTGAGCGACACGACGGCATGGCGGTCGCTGTTTCTGGTGGCGTAGACTCATCCCTATTATTGGCGGCCGCTTGCAATTTTTATAGTGCCGAAAACTGTTTAGCTATTATTGCGGTGAGTCCTTCCTTGGCCGCTAGCGAGTTGTCCGATGCCCGTCAGGTATGTCGGTCCTTAGGTGTGCAATTGATAGAAATACAAAGTAACGAAATTCGTAATGCTGATTATGTCGTGAACAAGGGAGATCGTTGTTATTGGTGCAAACAAGAGTTGTTTACTTTGGCGGTGCCGATTGCTGCACAGAAAAACTTGCCTTTGGCTTATGGCGAAAACTTCGACGATTTGCAACAGCCCCGCCCCGGAAGAAAAAGCGCTGAACAACATAATGTTTTGGCGCCATTACGCGACGCAAAATTCACTAAAGATGACGTCCGAAAGTATGCGCGTTTTCTTCAGCTAGAAGTCGCCGATAAACCCGCTGCTCCTTGCTTGGCTTCAAGAATAGCTGTAGGGCAGGCGGTAAGTCTCGAGTCACTAAATATTGTTGCTGAAATTGAAATCAAATTGCGCGACTGGGGGTATAAAATTTTTCGCTCGCGCGTTGTTGGCGAGGGCCAGCTGTCTTTCGAATTCGCAGACGAAGAGCTTTCTGCCGCCGATGAACAGCGCGACAAGCTTGCTGCGCTCGCGCGTAGCCACGGCTGTGAATTAGTGGCGATTGCCGCTTATCGCTCGGGATCCGTCGCTTGACGGTGGTAGCGGATTAGCAAACGGCGATAGCGCAACGGCATATCGTTAGGGTCGCTGTGCTGCAGGGCTTGCTCAAGGCGTGGCGGTAATTGTCCCCAATCGCCAAATTGTTGTTGGCTCTGAAATATAGATTGTGGTGGTGGTGTGTTTTGCCCTTGACCATTTTGGTCTTCGTGCCGGCCATCTTGCGGCTGTGGCTTGATCTGCTGGGGAGTATTTTGTTCACCTTGGCCACCGCTATCTTGCTGCTGTTGTTGCTGTGGTGAACCCGATCCTGATGATGGCGGTGGTTCGGGTAAAAGCGCCAATAATTCTTCCATAGAATCTGCAAGTCGCTGAGCCGTGTCGAGTGCATCGGCAACCGTCGCATCGCCTACTTCATCGTCGGTGACCTGGTACAATTCACTGCTTAGCTCAGCGAAAGTATCTGAGATTTCGCTAATCATATTTTTGATTTCGTCAAGCTGTGCATCTGCTAGGGAATCAGGCGCTATTTCTTGAAATGTTATTGCTAAAAATAAACTACAGAAAATCATATTTCTTCACTCTTGGTTTTGTCGTTTGCGCTAGATAGTCGACGAATCATCGACTCGTATTGTAATTGCAATTCGTTTTGTCGTTCGATCAACTGCTCGAATTCGTCGCTTTTTGGGGCGTCTTGAGCATTTTTTATGCGTGTGGCTAAAGCCAGCTGCATGCGCTTTAACAGCTGTAACTCGGTAGCGAATTGCACTAAGGGTGTGTCTTCTTCGTCTTGCGGATCACCTTGTTGTGGGTTCTCAGATTGTTGACGCTCGCGTTCGCGCTCGGTAGCAATAACGTCTAGCAACTCAATCCATGATTCAGATAAGTATTTTCCGAGTTCGACATCTTGTTCTTTCACAAAAGTAGATGAGGCCGTTAACTGTTCGGCTAGAAGCTTATGGTCTTCCATCAACGACAAGATATAAAACGGAAAACTGTCGGCACCAGCTTGAGCAATTTCTAATAGCAAGTCGTCGGCGCGAATTGAAATATTCTCTTCAGCCATAGCGGCCTTGCGCAGTTTAACTCGCGCCGAGCGTGGTAAATCATCCTCTCCATATTCAGAAAACAATGCTTCAAGTAACAACTGTTGTACTTGGTGGCCGGCAAGAATTTCTTTAATCTCAAGCTCGACATTCATTAACGCTTCTTGCTTTGCTTTGGACGCATTCTGTTGCTGTTGCTGCTCAACCTGCTGCTGAGCCTTTTGTAACTCTTCTAACGCTTGCTGTTGATCTTGTTCTGCTTGTTCGGCATCTTGCTGCTCTAGCTCTGCGGCTGCATCTTGTTGTTTGCGCTGCGCATCTTCGGCAGTCTCAGATTTAATACCTTGTTGCTGCTGCTGCTTATTAAACTCTTTAGTCTCGTCGGCTAGTTTTTGCTGTTGTTGTTGCAACTCTTCCATCTGCTGCTTGTCAGCGTCGATTAGGTCGCCTTGTTGTTGTTTTTCTTTAAGCTGTTGCACATCTTCTAGCAATTGCTGCTGACGATTAATCATGTCGTCGAGCTTCTCTGCGCGCTGCTCGAGAATCTTCTTTTGTCTCTCAGCCTCGATGTCTGCCTGGCTGTTGAGTAGCATGTCTAACAGCACTTGCAGTTGCTCTATCAATAGAGCTTGAGAGCTTAATGCCGACGCATTTCGTTGTTGTGATAGTTGTTGCGACACTTTTTGCAATGCCGTTACTAAATCACCAATGCCGGTTGCATCGTTCATGTATTGCTGCACACTAGCGAGAGTGGCGGCTAACTCTACATTACCGGCTAAACGTTCACTGGCTTCGAGCTCAACCAACAAAGAGTTTAGGCGGCGCAATTGATCCGCAACTTGTTGCTGCTCGATAGCTAAACGTTGTTGCTGGTTCTGTGCAAATACATTACCGCTGAGTAACAAAACCGCTATGCATAAAAAAGCAATTGTTCTCACAGTACAGCCTCTTGGGTGCGTAAGTAAAGACCACGTTGACGGTCGAGAAGTTGACGAAGTAAGTTCACAGCAGATTGGTAGTCTTCCCATGAGACTATGGATTCAAGGATACCATCTATTTCGTCGCGCAATTGGCTGAAGGGAAGTTCTAGATCGTTGCCATCTTCGAAGGCTTTGAGTAAATCAGCTGCAGGGTAGTCGCGCGCAATCATCAGTGCATTAGCTAGCTGCCACAAGTTCCGTGACCGTCCAGCGAGGGCACTTGAGTTTTGTTTGGCAAATTCATCTACCACGGCGCCATTACTGCGGTTGTTACTAAGCAACTCTTGCAGCGTTAACAAAGCATCGTCAGAGTTGCTGTCGAGCTTACTGAAGACACGTTCGCATAACAACCATTCGCTGTGTTCTAGGGTAGTATCTATTGAATCAAGCACGCGACGAATTTCAAAAGACGAGGCTGGCTTGTTGAGTTGCGCAAAAACATCAAGGCGGTCGCGTAAATTGTCAAGACGACGACGCAGCGCTTGTACTTCTTGAGAGAGGTGGGATTCAGCCTCTTCGATAGACTGCAGGTAGTAATTGGCAGTTTGTAGAGTAGCAGTATTTGATGTAGGTTGACGGTTGTCGCCAACGATGACCTCGAAGTGATTACTGTTGCTGCCATCCGCTTCGTAATTCAGGTCGTCAACGTTTAACGCGATAAAGTGCTTAGCAAGAAGTCCGTTTACATTTTCTTGCACCAGCTTCTGTCCGTTTTGATCGACCAACTGTAATTCGCTTAAGCTGAAATCGTCACTAAGCTGCAATGATAAAGGTAGAATGCCGCCAACAACTGCGTAAAAGTTGCGTTGCGGGAAAAGAACTTCAATTTGTGGCGCTAAATCGTTATAAAGTTGCCAGCTTAGTTGATTAGGGTAGTAGCTTGTGAAGTCGTCTTCGTTGATTATGGTGATGGTTAACTCGTTGCTTTCGGTAGGAGTTATTTCGCCATGGTAGCCCTTGTCGTGCTTGATGGAAAGCAACTTGTCATTGGCATCAACCACCTTAACCTCGGTCACGTTGTCGTTCGTGCTGAAGCTAAACTTGATTAACGAACCTGCTATGACTCTTAGCTCTTGCGCGTTAGATTCTTCGGCGCGCAGTAAAGTGTACTCAGGTGCAACTACGGCGACTTGCCACGCGCTTAACATCGGCGCCGCGCCGACGACAACCTCTAGGCTTGATGACTGTCGCAGGTGGTCGCCGCCACTAATGCTGAATGTTGTGCTGCTGAGTAATGGCGGTAGCGAATAGATGAAATCGCCACCTCCGAGTGGAGTCATGCTGACTGACTGACTTAAACCATGTAGCAATACCCGGGGCGGCAAATCACCAATGGCACGTACTTGCAGACTTAGGTTTCCGGGGTCGCTAGTGTGAAGCACAAAATGATTCGGACTAGTGGTGCTTAAGAAGTTGTTAGCGGAATCAAGGCTGTCGACAATGAAGACAAGTTGCGTCTTTGCTGGCCACGCAATGTCGCTGCCGAATATGCGTTGCCAGAAGATGTTGTTGTGTTGAGGGAAATAGCTAGCGCATAACAGCAAGGCGCCACTCGCCAACAACGCACAACAAAATTTATAAAGCGGTGAGCTCATAGGGTAAATTTTCTGTGGGCGAAGTTGCTGGCAATCTGCGACGGCTTGGTCTATCAACGAAGACAAAAAGCTGCCCTCGGTGATTTCGTGTTGTGCGGCCAACTCAACGCTTGAGCTTAGGCGGTCGTCGAGGGGGTAATTCTTTTCGATAATCGCCGCCAATTGTGCTGCGCTAGGGCGATGCAGAAGGGGTGTAAGTAACCAGCGGTATGCTAGGTAAAGACTAAGTGACACGGTTAATAACGAGTGAAGAACTCGTACGGCTAACGGTGGCTGCAATAAGTAGTCTAGGCAAAACGATAGCCCGATAATTGCACACAGACTTAGAAGCAGTAAGCCAATCCCACAGAAGATGCGCACAGCCAACATCCGGCGCTGCAAACTTTGCAGACACTGTTGAATGTCAGGTGGTAAGTGATGACTCATCGTTGGAAGATAGGCAGGTATTCTTTCGAGATTTGCAGAATCAAACATGCTGTTGCAGTGCCGTAAACGCTACCTGGACCCACGGTGTTCGGCCATGAACCATCTGGGTTTTGCATGCTCAACAATTCTCCTTGAATGAGACGTAGGTAATTTTGGTATCGTTCGCCACCTGCAATATGAAAAGCTTGCACGGCGTAGTAATGACCATAGTAAAAGTAGTAATGACCACCCATGCCACTGCCGTAACGGCGGCTGAATGTTGCGACTTGCGACTCGAGGCGCTGAAGTCCACGTTCAATGTCGGCGTCGGCGTAAACTCCGGCACCATGTAGAATGGTAATGCCAGCTGCAGTTAAAGGGAACGAAGCGCGCGCCCGTAGGTTTGGTTGATAACGAAAATCACCTGGTCGAGAGTCGCGATATAAACTCCATGCCGGATCGTCATTACGAATAGCCGATTTGCGCACATACGTGACTGCGGCATCGATGGTGCTTATCGGGACTTGAATACCAATGTTGTGCGCCGAACGCAGCGCCAACACTTGACAAGCGGCGACTGACATATCGCTGTCAGCAACATGTGGCTGATATCGCCATCCACCGCTGTCGTTTTGGCTAGCAACAATGAGGTTGACCGCACGTTGTAAGGCCACGCGGACGTCATCCCGTGGTGTCATGCCGTAAACTTCTGCTAAAAACAATGTGGCAAAGGCGTGTGAATAAAGCCGCGTTTCGTTGTGGCTGATATATCCGTCTTGTTGAATTTGCTGCAAGATGTAACCGACTGCCTTATCGACAACTTCGCCGTACTTACCCCGTAATGGGATGTGACCGCCTGCAAGAAATGCCATGCCAGACAACGCGGTTACTCCAACATGGCTAACAGTCTGCTGCCACACCTTGTAGTTGTTGTCGAGTTTATAGCCAACGTCTGCTGCCCATGCACCATTAGCCATTTGCGATTCAGCTAACACCTGCAGACCGCGGTCTGCAGCTTCGAGCGCTGGTGAGGCAGTAAGCTGAAGCAATATTAAGGCGATGATTGACATTACTTAATTTTAAAAGTGTAGTGGCGGTTAGAAACGGAAACAATGACTTGTTGTGCCGTAACAGAAATTTGTGGCTGCGCAGTGCTGAGCATGATTAGGTCTAATGATTGATGGCTAATCAATACATGGTCACGGTTGATAAGCACCAGATGTAATACAAGCTTACGTTTGGTGATATCTTCGACTATGAACGCTGATAATGAGCCATTAGCAAGTAGCTGATTAGTGAACGAGCGCTGAATGCAGTTGGCGAATGGCACACCGGGGATAGCGGTTGTTGTTTTATTACCGGCTAGGTCGGTGAATGAGAGTGAAAGTTCGCCGTTACTTACTGCTAGATTACCGAAGAGGACTTCATCTGGAGCTGAATTAGCGAGAATCTCGCTAGCCCGTTGTTTACTAACACTTACAGCAGCGCGTTGGTGAGATAAGTCGATGTCAGCCAACCAATCTTTGGTGATATAGATGGCGTGCTTGCCTGCGACTAAAATATCGTTGCGATAGTTTATTTCGTTTTCTAGATTTTGTTTGCAGACAATTCTGCCACTACGGGGTTCGACGAGCACCAGGCCGCTACCACCTTCGTTTAGCGAGTGACTGATGTGCAACACTAATTTACCTACTACTTGTGGCGACGAGTACGTTGATAGATTGGCATCGACATGGTTTACTTGGTAGCTGCCATCATTGTTGAAATAAACGCAAACGTTTGCGCTAATGACAGCACAGCCGTTTTCTAACACAACGCATTTGTCAATCAATGATGAAATTCTCGCATCAGCATCAAAAGGCGTGATGTATTGCGGCTCTCCATTCCGCACGAGAATCAATGTGTGTTGACTTTGGAAGAGGAGTAAATCTTCTTTGCCGGCAAAAGCATGTAGAAGCGTCCATTGAAAGGGTAGCGGCGCCTCGTCAGGGCTTTTGATGTCGATGACACGCGCCAATTCAATCTTGCTTTCGAGTAGCCGTGTGTGGTTGCTATAACGGTCACTGCTGAAGCGGTAGGCGACGTTGAAGAGCGAAATCTGTTTCTTAAGAGACAGTTCGGCATGAGCTAATTGCTCGTCTAGCCATGCTTCGAGTTGCTGTTGCTTGGTAGCATCATTTAAGGTTGCGCTTAGCCAGTCGTAGACGAGTTGATTATCGCTGTCGGCTAAATAAGACTCGAGCAAGCGTTGCCAATTGCCGGCCAATTTAGCATCAAGTGCCGACGCTGAAACTATATTCCGCGACAACAGCAGAGCAGGACGCAATGGGTGTCGACTCAGCTGTGAAGTGCTGGTTGCTGATCCTTCAGCGTAAAGAACCGCTGCTTGCCATGCTACGTCTTCATCAACGCTAGCACTAAGTTCTATTAGGTGACTCAAGGCAAGCTCTTTGGCGCCAAGTAGTAAATAACAGCGCGCAATAACCAAGCTAGCGAAATCTTTGTCTATTACGCTGAAGTAATTTTCGACGAGTTGGCGCTGCAGTTTTTGTCTTATCGATTTGACTGCTGACATGTTGTCAGAGCCAACTCCCATGTAAAAATATAAATCTGCGCGCGTGGTCTCTGCTTGCGCAACACTAATCGCAAAAGACTGATCGCTAGTGAAGCAACTGATTCCGCTACGGGTCAAGAACAACAGTGCGCCATCCGCTAATTGAATAGGACTGCTAGCCAATTCAGCGGACGCATTCCAATCAACTACTGAGTGAGTAGCTTGAATGTCATCAAGGTCCGCTACAGCCACACCGTTTTCATAAGGCATCCATGCCTGCGTTGTGCTTAGCTGAGACGACAAAAGGTTTTCGTTGTTGTAGCCGTTATAGCGATAAAGTTGCGGCGATGTGTAAGCCTCGCGTCCTGTAGTGAAATTAATCTTTTGTAAGTGACTGCCGCTAGTAATCAGACCCTCGCCATCGAAATCGAGGATGTAGCGCATGCGGTTGTCGTCACGATCTTGCGCTGGGTATGACTTAAGTAGTTCACCTGTTTTGCCGTTGACTGCAAACAATGTTTGCGAGTCGAGTGGGGCGACAACAAGAGTGCCGGCATTCAAGAACATATTGTTGTTGGCGAAATGGCTAACCCGTTGACTCAGCCGCCCGTCTTGATGAATGATTACCTTGGTGCGTGGGTAGGTGCGCGTCCATTCGATAATGCCAGTGCGTGCCGCCACACAGCTAAGGGTACCAAATTGCGAAAGCAGCCATACATGTTCGCCGTCGCTGACTGGCGCAGGAGTCGCAACTTCGGTTAGCAAATTGCCGAAGAGGTTGGTTTCCATTGAGCCGCTAGCGAGAAAAGTTTTGAACAGCTTTTTGCCACTTTGCAGGTCGAAGCACATCAATGAAATGTCGACGTTACCGCCCGCATCATATACCGGAATAAATACTCGTCCGGCGCTGACCAGCGGAGCACCAATAGCAATGCTGCTTGTCTCGGCAGCATCACTGTCGAGAGTCTGCTGCCAAAGCAATTCGCCACTAAGGGCATCAAAGGCATGCAAGCGTCGCAGGGGGGTCATGTGACGAATGTCGATGTTGCGATATTTGTCGCTGCGGCCAACAGCTTTTGCCAGATGAATGTTTGCCAATAAAACCCCATCGCTGAGAACCGGCTGCAACGCAGTGAATCTCGACTGCGCAGCATGCAGCTCGTTGTTCAGCTTGTTATCCATGTTATGCCAAGCTTGATTCTCGAATTTCCAGCGTTGGCTACCAGTCGCCGAGTCGAGAGCCACGACGTCATGACCATTTGTTGCGTAAATCAAACCATTGCCAAAAGCAACGCGGTGAGTGCTATGGCGCAATGGCAAAATGTCGTCAAAGCTGTAGTCCCATTTGAACGCTAAACCCTCATGCGCTAAATAAGGACGTCGACTTTGTTGCGCCTCTTGATATAACTCGTAATAGTTGCGATCGACATAAGCATCATGCAAAACTTGTTTTGCGGTAGCAGCGGCGTCTAACCCGGCAAAGCGCAGAGTGGCGGTTTCGAGCGCCGTAATATTTAGCGGACTTCGATGAGCAGTAACGATTGCAGCTGCTTGCTCTTGATAGTTGTTGTGATACCACTGTTGCGCTTCGCCTGATAACTTGCGCAGCTGCATCGCGGCAAAACTAGCAATGCCCACATACAGATTATTTTGTTGCTTGCGCACTGCAGAGCGAGGGCTGTCGGCCAAGCGTTGCAAAATCGGAATCGCTTCCGTCCAACGCTGCTGAGATAGGTAGCCCAGGGCATCGTTCAATTCAGAGCCTAGGTCTTGGCGCAGTGGTACCGATACTCCCTCGAGCGTCGAGTCAGCTTGTTGTTGCGAACAACAAGCTAAGCTCAGTGAAATTGCCGCGGCGATTAACATAAATTATTTCTCTTGCGGATTAACCAATCGCTGACGATTGCGGCAAAAAATAACGCAAAGGCCCACCAAGGATTGATGAATGAAAATTGTTCGTCGATGACTCGTACAATGGGTTGGCCGCCATCAAGATCGCGTAGGACGTCTTGCTGTTGGTCGGTGCTGTAATAAACGCCGCCAGTTTGCGTAGCCAAGTTTCGCAGGGCTTCACGGTTAAGCGTTAAGTTAGCCATCTCTTTGGATGTTAACACTACGTTCAAGTTGAGCCGAGCGCTGACCGCCGATTTGGCGTCAGAGTTTTCAGTAATGTAAAGTTCAACATCGCCAAGCTGCTGCGGACGATAGCTGCCGCTGTAGCTTACGTCCGAGTCGTTTTCTAGTAATTGCAGGCTTAACACTTGCTCACCCGCAGCGTTGAACAAAGGAATGCCATCATCGTGGATGACGGGTTTGTAACCATCATCAAGGATGCGCGCCTCGATGGTAACTCGCTCACCGAGTTCGACGATTTGACGCTCGGCCTCTAAACGGATGCGTCCTCGATTTCCGTGAAGCCTAGCCGAGGCCAAGTAGCGTAAAGCTGCTCGCCAAAAACCTTGTACGTATTTTTCACCGGCAGGGAAGCGCCAGCGCCATGTCTCGTCGGTGCCAAAAAAAGCGACGCGCCCGTGTGGTACGTTGTGTGAGGCGGCGACGACTAGTGGCCCGAATTCGTTTTCGACGCTGTCGCTGACTAGCCATGCTTGCGCGCCATTTTTTAGGCGTTGGCTTGGGAACATCCACCATAATGGGGTTGCGTTCTGCCACAATGAAGCGTTCTCTTGCAAGTCGGTGCTTAGTAAGCTTGCAGGGTGTGGGTGTGCAAAATCACTTGGTTGTGGTCGAAACTCTTGGTTTAATGGTTTGGCTTGTGGGTCGATAACTACCGGTAGCATGTTGCCGATGGTGGTATCAAGGAAATGAAGTGGGTTGTACTGCGCACCGGCGAGCATCAATAAGCCGCCACCACTTTCTACGAATTCCGCAACGCTCTTCAGGAAGTCTTGCGACGCCAGTGGGTCGTGGCTGATTTGCAATGGGTTGACGTCACCAATAATAATAACATCGTAGTTTTTAAGTAATGTTTCTACATCTGTCGGGACCGACCGCAGTGCAATGGTCGATGCTGAGTGTTCTTGTTCGAATTGACGATCAGCTTCGGACAGCCAGCATTGCGCCTCGATATCATTGCTTGCGCGGATAAGCCGCTCTTTCAAGAAACGGTATTCCCAGCGCGGTTTACCCTCGACATAAAGAACGCGCACCTGCGTATTTAACACGCTAAGATTGAACTTGATGCTGTTGTTGCTTAAGTTGACTTCGTTTGCAGCCTGCGCAACCTTTGCGGTTAAGGTGTAGTCTCCAGCCTGGTTGAACTGTGATGACAACACAAACTGCACACCGTCGGCAGTAGGTTGTTGAACCAGATGGGTGTCAAGCAAATTGCCCTGTTGGTCGCGCAGCTCGATATTGGCTGTATTGATGGCGCTGCTACTGTGTGCCTTTAAGCGCAAAGTGAAAAGTGCGACGTCACCACTTAATATTTGCTGCGCAGATTGCACTTGCTCGAGCACTAGGTCAGGAACGCTATTGTCGGTGCCCACGCCAATGGTGAAGGCACGCATTCTCTTTTGCTGAAGAATTGCGGCGGCTTGGTCTAGGCCGCGCCCGTCGTTGTTACAGCCATCACTAATTAACAGTACGTCAGGCAGACGTCGCGCCCGATATTCGGCTTCGAGTTCGAGCAATGATTCTCCGAGTGCTGATGACGTTGCGGTCGGATTTATTTCAGCATCGCGACTGGATAGAGAAAGCGCGCGTCCTGCTTGATAATATTTTAAGCTGTAGCGAGATTCTAGGACGTCGAGAGTGGCACTTTTAATGAAGTTTTCCACCCAATCACCGCGACTGCCGCCGGCGACATCGGGGTGCGACATTGAGGTGCTGGAGTCGATAACCACTGCTAACGGCGCCGGCTCTGAGATGGTGGTGCGCTCGTTAATTCGCGGCTGCATGAGCAAGGCGGCAACGGTGCCAAGGCAGACAAAACGCAATGCCACACAAGTTAAAGCCCACTTACCTGAACCATTTTGTTCGCGTCCGCGGAAAACCTTAGCGTACGGTAGCGCTGCGATGAAAACCAACAACGGGAAGATTACTAACACAATCAACCAAGCTTGCGGCGCATTGACAAATACCAAACTTTGAGTCATGCCGTCCTCCGTTTGTCGATGGCGAAACTGAGTAACGATTCGCTGACCAAGCAGGCTAATAATGCGTATAGCAGTAATTCGCCGAGGGGAGATTCGCTTCTGTCTTTGGTAGCCGTGCTAATCCCTGATTGTGCTCCGGAGTTGTTCGGTAAAGTGTGGGTATCGATGCTGCGCAAATCGCTCTCGCCAACCAAAGTATGGACGCCAACGCTATGTCCGTCAACGCCGTACGCGCCAAGTTCATTGAGTGTTAGCAGCGAAGAAGTTGGCAGGCTGTTTCCGGACGGAGTTGTTACAACACTTGCGTCGGCCACAGCTATTTGATCGCCAACAACTAGGTGGGAGGGGAACTCTGGCTGCGGTACCAGTGAAAACAGTAAATCGTAAATCAGTGCCATCGTGCCACCCGGTACTTCCGGCATACGATTCCAGCGCGCATAAGGGGTAGCTGCCAACACCGCAACCGTCCCCCGAGCGTGATCGAATTGAATCAGTGCAGGCGAGGTGTAGTTGCTGTCGTTGGCAGAAAATTTCAATACTTGTTTGAACTCGCCCGCGATAGACAACTGCTGAAAAGTGCGGTGAGGTACTTCGGTAAGCAAGGCTTGCCATTGCGTATCACGAAACAAACTAAGCGCTGGATGACTTGCGTCTTCGATATTGAGTAGGGCTTCGCGCTGCTGCTCACCATCGATCTCGAATTTATCGAGACCGAGTTGCAGCATTAATGGTTGTAGGGCAGCGGTGGTGCTTTGCGGGCCAGTTAACACTAGCAAGCCGCCGCCAGCCGCGACGAATGATTCGATAAGTTTGACCTTGCTACTTGGTAGCGAACTCAAATCGGACAAAATAAGTAGTTGTGCTTTAGTTAACGCGCTGCTGTTGAGCTGGTGTGGGCTAAGCGC
>JAPYTC010000009.1:0-1568 GCA_029941685.1 Planctomycetota bacterium
TGCTGTTGTGCCGCTAGTCAAACGTGTACCAAGACGCGCATTAAAATAAAACATCTCAGAATCACTCGCCCATCCAGCTGCAGACTCATTGCCTTCGCGACGGGTAAGCTTCACGATCCGTGATTCGAGGCCTGTGAAATCAATCTTCACCAAATTGTCTAGCTCAATTACCTCTTCAGGAAGTTGCGAATCATCGTCGCTGCGTTCGAAGCTCAGGCTATCGTTGCTGAGCACATCGCCATCAAGCACAAGCACATATTCGGTTTCCGCCTGTTCGGAAACATAGTAAGTCAAAGTCTTATTTTTCGCATCCCATGATGCTTTCTTCAACTCGATTTTGGTTTCACCCATCAAGTATAAGCCGATTAAGACATCACCACGCAGTCGCAAATCTAAAGAAGCGCTTTCGCCTTTGAACACACCACTCATTACGGCATCGAGCTTGTCTTGCTTTTCTTTTACCTCAGCGGCTTCTTCATCGCTTTCTTTTTTGCGCTCGGCCGCTTCAAGTCGTTCGCGCTCGGTGCGTTGTCTATCTTCAGCACGCAAAAATACCACCCAAACATCGGTTTCATCAAGCATCATGCGACGTGATGTGAACAAAATCTTGCGACCATCAGGTGACCAAATCGGTGAGGTGTCATCGTCAGGGTGCTGGCTGATATTAATCGGCGCCGCCCCATCTTGATCAACGTTTACCACGAACACATCTGCATTAAAATCGTTATTGGAGACTGAGTATGCAATCCAGCGCGAATCTGGAGACCAATCGAAGCTCGGTGCTTCGAAGCCATCACAGATAACTTTTTGCACCACAAATGACTCGGGATCTCCAACGACGAATCGGCCTAAACCCTCGACCCATGCCATCGACTTGCCATCCGGGGACAAAACCAGCGAAGACTCATCCGTTGCAGTTTCAGTTACTCGTTGCGCCTGGGCATCAAGCAAGGTGTAAAACTGTTGCTCGTCGTCGATAGTAATTTTATAAACTTCGCCATTACCATCCCGTTCGCTAACAAACAATAATGTCTTATCATCATTCGTGAAAATCGGATTAGACTCAGCCGCGGCATGCGTAGTCAGACGCACGGCCCGCTTAATGTCCTCGTGATTGCGCATCACAAACAAGTCACCCTCAGCGATAAAAGCGACCGTCTTGCCGTCGGCAGAAACCGTGTACTCGTTTACTGAACCACTAATCGTCTCGTCTACAAAACGCGGCATAGAACCGTCAATACTGCCATAAACCTTTAACTCGGCAATTTCTCCAGTTTGCAAATCGATTAATGCTAAACCCATTTCTAGCTCAGCCACGGCCAATCCCTTATTGGCCGCTACCGACAAGTTACGCAAAGAACGTCCACCTGGATGAACGACTAAACCAATGTTTTCTCCGGTGAAAGACATGCGCCATAATCCTAAATCGCGACCCCCTTCGTTGCCTTCACAGGCACGATCCGACAAGAAATAGATCCAATCTGATTTGTACCCGATGGCAGGCGCCAGATCGTTGCCGTCAAAAACGGTAAGCTCGCTATGCTGATTATTTTCGAAATCGTATGACC
>JAPYTC010000009.1:1578-3204 GCA_029941685.1 Planctomycetota bacterium
GTATGACCACAGTGCGCTCGATGCTGACCCTCGATAGGCCCGGCGACTTGGATCACCATGACCACGTTCGTAAACCATCAGAGAACCGGTTGCATTTAGCGTGGGGTTTTTCATTGCCCAGTCACCCAAAATGATTGGGGTACGGCCATCAAGGTAGGCAACCCATGCTCCATTATCACGACGCGAATAACGACGGTCGCGTTGTGCTCCTATGAGAACACGCTCGTTATCAATCCAACCATGCAGCTTTTCGCCGTCAGAGTGCCATGTCATACGTTGCGGCTGGCCACCCACTGACGGAATAGCAAAAACATCCCAGTTCGAGTGACGGTTTGACACAAATGCCAAAGTTTTTCCATCTGGTGACCACATAGGACGTGCGTCGTAAGCATCATGCGCTGTAATACGTTGCGCACGACCATCGGCGACAGAAGCCACCCAAATATCGCCCTGATGGCTGAATGCCACCTGTGATGCATCAGGTGACAAGGATGGGTGCCGAGGTAGAGTTAATTCTGGGGCCGATTGAGCGGAAATCAGACAAAAAGAAGCGATGACAAAGTTCATTGCCACAAGGATAACTTTTCCCTTCAGTCATGTGTTGTTTCTAGCCGATAAAGTAACAACACAGACCTTGAACAAAACAATGAAAATCCTAATTGCCGACGACGATCCTGTCAGTACTCGCGTTCTCGCCCACCAGCTCGAAAAGTGGCAGCATGTTGTTACGACTACGACAAATGGCATTGAAGCTCTCGACGCTTTCAAAAACTACAATTTCGATGTTGTCATCACCGATTGGATGATGCCAGCAATGAGCGGCCCCGAACTGTGTGCCGCCATTCGCGAGGAAGAGAAGAGTGGTGAGCTTGCGAGCTTCATCATTCTTTTGACTTCACGCGGATCTAACGAAGATTTTGCACTAGCTCTAGAAGCTGGGGCGAATGATTTTGCGACCAAGCCTTTTGCTCCGTTTGTTCTTCAGGCACGCCTTGCAAACGCTGCACGAATTTTGCAATTACAAACAGAATTGCATCGTAAAAGACAAGAAGCCGACAAGCTTGCTTGTACTGATTATTTAACCCAACTACGCAATCGACGTGCAATGTGGCAGAATCTTGGAATGGACTTCGAGCGGATGTCGCGCGAACAGCGTCCACTTTCTGCGCTGGTAATCGATATTGATTTCTTCAAGAAAATCAATGACGCCCACGGCCACCAAACAGGTGATTATGTTTTACAGGCCGTCGCAGATTGCTTAACGAATAGCGTACGCTCCGGTGATTATGTTGGCCGCTGGGGTGGAGAAGAATTCTTGGCCGTGTTGCCGGGTGCAGACATCATTCAAAGTGCTGAAGTCGCCGAACGCTGCCGCCACCACCTTGAATCATTGCGCATCAAAGTTGACAGTGGCGAAGTAATTCGCCTAAGTGCTAGCTTTGGCGTAGCTGCAATTGACGGTGCCGGGCGCGAAGACTGCAATGCTCTAATCGAGCAAGCAGACCAAGCTCTTTATTGGGCTAAAGACGCGGGGCGCAACCGGGTGAAAATTTACGTACCAGGAGTCGGCCCGCGACGTAATATGCGCAAGGCTAAGTAAAGTAAAAACACCGCAAAGCATAATTG
>JAPYTC010000009.1:3214-23988 GCA_029941685.1 Planctomycetota bacterium
GCATAATTGCAACTGGTGGTGACTGAGTGAGTAGTTGCGTAAAGCGACTC
This sequence comes from Planctomycetota bacterium, assembly GCA_029941685.1. Classification (GTDB taxonomy): domain Bacteria; phylum Planctomycetota; class UBA1135; order UBA1135; family UBA1135; genus JAPKEZ01. Next base: position 3,265 of record JAPYTC010000009.1, read on the forward strand.
CGGCCACTGCGGCTGGCAAGCAAACCCTGGCTAAAGATTTGGCCAATGCGACATCAATGCGTTGTTGTCGGTATGCATTGACTGCGGCCATAGCTGCAGTGGGCACCATCGCCAACAACGACACGGCCGATGCCATCTGAAAGCTAAGGCCATCGATCATAAGGATTAATGCCGGCACCACGATCACCCCACCACCGACGCCAAACATCGATGCGCATACTCCAGCAACGACACCAAAGGCGGCGGCATAAAAGTAATATTCAGGATAGATGCTCAGCACTTGCACCAACGCGGTCGCCGGCGCTAGCTCGAGACCTGAGTATAAATTATGTATTGCAGACGCGATGAGTAATATCAAAAAAAGATAATGCAACAGCTTGTCACTAATTCGCTTATCAATTTGAACTCCGATTTTCACACCGACTATTCCACCAACGAAAATGGCTGTGGCGAGTCCGAAATCAATGTTTTGCGGTTCTAACAGCAATTCGGCCATCACCGCAATCGCAGCCACAAACGGAATTAGAGCCATTGCCGTCCCCGTAGCTCGACGCAGCGGCATACCCCACAACAACAGTGCTGGCCCAAGAACCAACCCACCGCCAACACCAAGCATCCCAGAAACCACGCCGGTCAATGCCCCGACTAACCATAATCGTTGCGGGATGAACGCCACTAATTAGTTTCGCGAATGCGCTCGGCAATACCTGTGGTGCTGCGCCCTGGCAACATATCAATGAACTCTACCTCACCGCCACGCTGTTTTACAAATTCTGCGCCTGCGACACCTTTCTCTTTATAATCTGCGCCTTTTACTAATACGTCTGGACAAATCTTTTGTACCAACCCCTCAGGAGTGTCATCGGCAAAGGGCACGACCAAGTCAACGAACTCAAGTGCTGCCAACACTTCGGCACGATCTGACAACTTGTTATACGGACGGTCGGCCCCCTTCAAACGCGAAACAGAAGCGTCGTCGTTTAGGCCCAACACCAAGACATCACCTAAGCCACGGGCTGAGCGTAAATACCGCACGTGCCCGGCATGCAAAATGTCAAAGCAACCATTAGTGAAGACCACCTTGCGTCCTTCTAAGCGGAAATGCTCGATGATTGCCAACAGTTGTTCGTCATTTTCAGCCACAACCTTCCCGGCCGGAGTCGACGAACGTAAATGCCGTAACAATTCTTCGCGCCCTACCGTGGTCGTACCTACTTTCGAAACGGCGATGCCGGCAGCAGCGTTCGCCAAATGCATAGCTGTTATCGCATCGTAGTCACTTGCCAAGCTAATCGCCAACGCACTAATAACCGTGTCGCCGGCACCCGTCACATCGTAAACCTGTCGCGCAAAAGTTGGAATGTGCGTCGCCACCGAATTGGCGTCGAGCAAGTACATACCTTCGGCGCCCAGAGTGATGAGCAGCGACTGCAGTTGCGCATCGGTGCGCAGCTTACTGCCCTGCTGCTTGACATCATCTAAGCTCGTCATCGCACATCCAGCAGATAATTCAGCTTCGTTGCGGTTTGGCGTTACCATCGTCGCATTTGCATAACGCGACAAATCTTGGTGCTTCGGGTCAACCAAAGACGGCACCCCACGGCGCTCTGCCTCAGCAATAATCGCTTGAGTGAATTCGGCACTCAAACACCCTTTGCCATAATCTGACAACACGATGGCGTCCCATTCGGCTGCAAACAACATCTCTTGTAGCTGCTGCTGACTCGTTGCATTTAGCGCGCAAGAGTCTTCGCGATCAACGCGCAACATTTGCTGATTACGTGCCATCACTCGAATTTTCTGAATGGTTGGCCGGTCGTTGCATTCGAGCATGGCGTCGGTATTTGCTCCAATTTCACCCAACAAGTCACATAGCTGCTGACCACTAGTATCAGCACCATGAATCCCGCAACACACAACTTGCGCGCCTAGACCAACAAGGTTTGCTGCAACATTACCTGCGCCACCAAGCCGATCTTGCTCTGAGGTAGCATGAACAACGGGCACCGGCGCCTCAGGACTGACACGCTCGGCATCGCCCAAAATGTAACGGTCAATCATAAAATCGCCAACCACAGCAATCCGAGGATTGCCTAGTTGTTGAACTGCAGAGATTAAATCAGTCATTGTTTTTTTCAGAATCAGGACGAATGCGGTAGCGATCGTGAATCCATAAGTACTGCTCGGGAACTAAACGGATTTGCTCTTCGAGGCTAGCATGAATTTCACTGCATAAATTGTAAACGTTTTCGTCGCTAGCTGCTTGAACTTCTGTGGCTTCGCGAACAACCTTACAATCGATAGTCCATATTGGCTTAGTAGCATGGCGTACAGCCCACAGGGTAATCACTGGTGCACCTACTTTAAGCGCTAAAGAAGCGGTTGCGCGCTCGGTTGCAGCTAATTTACCGAACCACGGCACGAAAATCGGATTGTTATGCGCGCTCTGATCGGTTGCAATCACCACTGCCTTGCCATCCTTGAGGCGGCTTAGCAAGTTACGCACCGCACCTTTGCGATTGATGATTTCGACTCCCCAGCCATTTTTACGATTGGCGACTAAATCGCGACCCATGTAATAATTGTTGGGTAAACGCATCGGAAATGCTGGCTCTAGACCGAGTGGCCCGAGTGAGGCCCCAGCGAATTCGAAAGACCCAAAGTGCGCTTGTACAAAAATACCACCTTTACCACGATAAGACTCGAGGGTTGCACGCGCGCCATCGGCGAATAGCAAATGCTTCTCCCACCTCGAGTGGTAACGACGTGTCAATATCATCGCCTCAATTGCCGACATTGCTATCGACTTACAAGATGCGCGCAAAATTTGCTTCCGCTCGTGGTCAGATTTTTCAGGAAAGGCGCATGCCAACTGTTCGCACCCCACTCGTCGGCGGCGTTCGAAAAGCAAAGCAAGCAAGCCAATGTTCGATGCCAACGGTCGCAAAACGACATAGGGAAACAACGAGAACAACAGCAATAGTGCTTTCGCAGGAAGATACAGCAACCACGCCAACATCCCAGATTGATGTTTGAAATGCTGTCGAAATCGTCGCGGCCACTGCCTAATCGACATTCGAAACACCCTCCCATAGAGGTTCAATACGTGCCGCGCGTACGGGCAAGTGCAAATCAAATAGCTTCTGCTCGAAATGATCACCACCAACAACAAACTCTACATCAACACAAACTTCATAAAACTTATCTGAAGCAATTTCACGCAACTTCACGCCGTCCTTTTCAGTGACCAAAACCATTTCAGCATCAGCCAAAGCGAGGACGTCGTCGCTAGTCCATTGATGGTGATCGGCAAAACGCTTGTAACTGCTAATGTTCACACCTAACGACTCACACAAATCGGCAAAGGGTTGATGATTACCAATTCCGGCTGCCAACGTGGCGACTGCTCCATTGAGTCTCGCCAAGTCACACACCTCGCCGCCCAATACTTGTCGCAGATGGGTGGCTGTCATCTTGGCTTCGACACGCGGCAACTTAGTTAGGCCAATTCGCGTCTGAGCAATCTTTTGTTGGATTTCATCGCGTCGTTGCTGGTCAACCAAATCCACTCGAGTTACCACCACCAAACTAGCACGACGCAAGGCTTGCGTTGATTCGCGAAACAATCCTGCAGGGAAAGTCGGGCCAAACGGTTTAGTAGCATCAATGACAACCACATCGATGTCGCGCTGCAAACGCAAATGCTGAAAGCCATCGTCTAGCACGAGTACCTCGGGTGTAGTGTTGTCGATCAAAGAACGCATACCAGCAACACGGTCAGGGTTTTCTATTAAGTTGACCTGCGGAAAACGTTGACGCAAAATCACCCCCTCGTCTCCACCATACCCGCGCGACAAAACAGCTGCTTCAGCATCGTTTTCTTCGAACCATCTCAGCGCAAAAAAGAGCAACGGGGTTTTCCCAGTGCCACCAGCCGAAATGTTACCAATCGACAAAGTCGGCCACGGCGGTCGATGCGACTTCAAATATCCGAGTCGATAAAGCAATACTCGCAATCGCACAATGCCGTCAAACACCCAAGCTAGGGGCATCAGTAAAACGACGAGTGGCCCACCTATGTAGTTATTCATCGTTGCGACCACCACACTTTCGCTTGCAACAACTCCTCCATTTCAGCAAATTGTGGGTGCAGAGTGTCAAGTGGTTGTTGCATTTGCGGATCTGCTTGAATATCAAACATGCGTACTTCGCCCAAGCGCTGATCTGCAATCATGTGCAAGGTGCCACGGCGAATCGCGATTTTTTGCACATACTTTTCTGTATGCTCGCGGCGTACCGGCACAAAATCTACTTGGCTTTGCAAAACATCTGGTGCTTGCAAACTGCGCGACTGATCAAACTCGATGCCGCACACATTTAACAAGGCCGGATATATTTGCGTCATCGCGTAACCACCGTTTGCCGATTCAGGAAACTGCCATTGCGCGGAGTACTTTTCTGGGACATGCACCATCAACGGTACATCAACCAACTCGGTCATTAATGTTTGCGTATGACCAATGTGACCGCGCTCACCGAGCTCTTCGCCGTGATCGGAAGTGAGCAACAACACCGTGTTATCCCAAGCTGCTAGTTCGTTGGTGAAATCACGCAGACTGTTGTCGACGGCTAGAATCTCTTCGTCGTAATACGCCCCCAATTCGGCCACATCGGCGGCAGAGCAATTGGCTTCACGCTTGCGCAATTCGTCGGTAGACACACCACCTTTCACCCAGCCATCATAAGACGCATCGGCCCAATCGACATTATCATGATTTTCAAAAGAAGCGTGCGGATCAAAAAAGTGTAACACCAAGAACCACGGCTGCTCGTCATCGAGAGTCTCTAACCATTTTTGCCCTGTAGCCACCACGGCTGCTGCCGTCGATCCACGGTGCGGATCTTCTTTAGCACCAATTGCATCGTAATACTCATCGAAACCTTGATCGTATGCTGAACGCATTTCGCGAATCAACAAAAAGTTGGATTGCACGCAAGCGGTGGCGTATCCGGCATCGGAGAACTTTTGCGCCAAGGTGTCGCTGTGTTGTAATTTACTGCCTGGCCCTGCTAGACGCATCACACCATGCTCGGCAGGTGTTAACCCAGTGAAAATGGTCGCTACCGATGGTTTTGTCCAAGAGCTAGTAGCGAGCAAGCCATCTAACACCTGCAACTGACCACTCTCTTGCATGCTAGACAAAAACGGTGTGGTGGCGTGACGCTGATATCCGTAACTAGGTAAGTGATCGCTACGCAGAGTATCGACAATCACTAACACTACATTCGGTTGCTGTGGCTTGGCGCATGACGCAGCAAGACACAACCCGATTAACAAACACAGATTACGGAAATTCATCGAAGTAGCTTCAAGTTTGGGTAGTTGATATGGTAACCTTGGCTATGACAGAACCACAGCAAGAATTGCGCGAACACTTAGATTCTGCACTGCTGTTATTGAGCAACAATATACCATTAAGCGCCACTTTTTTGCGAGCAATGCTTGGCGCCCCACAATTAAAGAAGCTTAGCGACTCATCTGGCTTTAACAAACCCGGTGTGGTCAAGCCAGAGCAGCGTATTGCTCACGTACTGGGCAGCCATGCTAAGTTGCGACGTGCGACCGCTGTTCAGCTATTGTCGAAAATTTCGCAATTGGACCCTGACGCCGACAACCAGCTACTCGAATGCTGCGAATTAATGACTAGCGCCAATAAAGATGCTTGGCAACAGGCCATTGATACTCTCACGGAATGCGCTGACGAGCTAAAACCTGCTACTACTCAGAAAAAACCTCGGGGAAAAAAGAAAACTGCTGTAGTAAAGCAAAGTGCCGAGCAACGCCTGCAAGCCAAGGTGTCCGACCTAAAGCAACAGTTGTCGGATTGTCGCAAGCAGTTAGCAGGCAACGAAAAGCATTTGCACGTTGAGCACAGTAGAAAAACCGAATTGAAAGAAGATTTGGCTGCGGCACAAGCCGAGTGTCTCACATTGCAGCGTCGCGCCAGTGAATTGAAGAAAGATTTATCTTCGTCTTCTTCGAGCACTGACCGTGAACAGAAGTTACAACAATTGCTAGAAGAGTCGCAACAGACGCAACACCTCGCAGAGAAAAAAGTGGAATGGTTGACTTTCGAGCGCGAAGACTTGCGTGGAGTACTTGAAGATCGTGATCGCTTCGAAAATTTACCCGAAGAAGAAGTAGCTAGCTTTCACGAGCGCCCACTGTTAGCAATTGAAAATGATTTGCGCGAACAAATAATTCAGGCGCAATCTGGTTTTAAAATCTTGGTTGTTGGCGGTGGCGAACCGCAACTTAGGCATCAAGCTAAACTGCAAGAGTATGCAGATATTTTGGGGTTTCAAGCCGACTGGCGCCCCGCCGAATATACGTCGTGGCACAAAGAGCTCAGTAAACTTCGCGCCGACATGCAAATTAAATACGACGCTTTAATAATCTTGCACTGGAATCGTACGACCTTCACCAAAAACGCGCGCGTGGCATGCAACGATGCCGGGCAAAAACCTTGCATCACATGTCATTACCAAGGTTTCACCAACTTACGTGAAACCATGCAAGAATGCTTGCGGCAATTACTAGCGCGACTATAGCGTCGGCTTTTCTTCTACTTCGTCTACTGCGAGCTCGATCAACCCACGCTCGATTTCGACTAATGCAATTTCGATTGGGTTTTCGATGCGTGCCAATTCGGCATCAAACAACGGAGCGTCGCCACGGACTAACTGACGAATACGCTTCTGTATTAAAACAGTGCGCTCGAAAGAACCGTTGACGTATTCTTGTAGACGTTGAGGAAGGGTGTTTTCCATAAGAGAAAGCCTCGTAAGAGGGAGGCAAATTTTAGCGTTCGCCGCCAAACATGGCAAGGAAAACTGCCTCAAGTTCGTCAAATGACTTAATTGCTGAACCGACGCCTGCTATGAGCATGGTGTTGGGGGCGACTATTGCCTGAATAAAATCAAGATCAGCACCAATCGCATCGCGCTGGTCGGAGGGTAAATCACCAATGTACAGCCCACGACCAAATTGCGCTCGCAATTCAGATAGGATTGGCATTTTCGAGTTACAACCATAAACAGCATCAAATTTGATGCCGGAACGCTCGACCTCGGCCGTAATTTCGGCCTTGGAAGCACGGCTAACCACGATCACAGGTATTTTTTTCGCTCGTAATTTGGCAATCGCGGCGGCAACTCCGGGAAATACCGGAGAACCAAAGAGAGGAACAACAGTGCCGTTCCAATCAAATGCAACAAAATGAGGGTGCGATGACGCCATGGTTAGCATAGATTAACGTGCTCATGCTTCTCCCACTAACCCTTCTACTTACATTTCTTGCTGGAGCCCAACAATCGCCAACAAGCATTGCCCCATCACCAACGCGCCTCTCTGCAACACTAAATGCGTTGTGTGAGTATCCCCGTTTTGCTGGTGACCCGCGCGCGCAACATGCAACCGACTACGTTGCGAGCGAATTAGAAAAGGCCGGATGGCAAGTTGAGCGCAAGTACTATTGGTGTTACTTACCACGGCAAACATTTCAATCCCTTAGTGTTTACACCACTCAAAATAAGTGGCATGAAATCGACTTAGCCGAACAAGGCTTCAGCGAAGATCCGCGTACTTTGAGTGCGCATATTCCGCCGATGCACGGCTTGACCGCCGCTGGTAAAGCAAGTGGCAGCGTCTGGTATGTTGGCTACGGCACGCGTGACGAATTTGTACAGCTACAAAACCGCTTCGGCGACGAGTTCAAGGGTGGCATTGCGCTGATGCGTTACGGGGCAAATTATCGCGGTCTTAAAATTGCCAACGCTGAAGAATTCGGATTTAGTGGTGCCTTACTTTACACCGACGCCGAAGATGACGGCATTGGGCGCGGCGCAGTATTGCCAGATGGTCCATTCCGACCATCGTCCGGAATCCAACGTGGTTCAGTATTTAATGGCCACGGCGATGCCCTCACTCCTGGCTGGGCTGCGACTAAAGATGCTCCGCGCTTGTCCGCTGATGAGGCGCCAGGCCTAGTCAAAATACCCAGCTTGCCAATCTCGTCATTCAATGCATACTCGCTCCTCGGAGGTCATGGCAAGGTAGTCGGCAACACCAAAGCGCAGGTCAAACTCGAAATTCGCCAAGACACGAGTTTGCAAAAAATATGCAACGTTATCGCCACCTTAAACGGTAGTGACCACGACGACCAATGGATTATTCTCGGCGCACATCGCGACGCATGGGGACGGGGCGCAACCGATAATGGCACGGGGTCGACCGTGTTGCTCGAGAGCGCACGCATACTTGGCGAGGCTTACCGCAGTGGATGGCGTCCACAACGACGATTGGTTGTAGCTTCATGGGACGCCGAAGAATGGGGCCTAGTAGGCTCAACTGAATGGGTAGAAGAAAACCGCGATGCCTTAATTGAACATGCCGTGGCTTACATCAACCTCGACGTCGCCGCAACCGGGCCGAACTTTTCTGCATCGTGCACGCCAGGCTTGCGAGCGACTTTGACCGCGAGCACGATAGCCAACGACATTACTACTCCTAAAAAATTGGGGGTGCCTGGCGGTGGCTCTGACCATGTACCCTTCATTGAAATTGCCGGCGTCGAAAGCATGGCCTTTGGATTTCACGGAGGCAGTGGCGTTTATCACTCCGCCCTCGACACACCGTACTTGATTGAAAAATTTCTCGACCCTGGCTATGTACATCATGCACGCGCATCACAAATGGCCGTTGATGTTGCCACGCGATTAAGCTTGTCATCCACTTATGTCGACGGCAAACAAAGTTGGTTACAACAAATGCAAAAGGCGCTTCAGGATGTGGCCGTAAATGAACACTTCACTGATGAGCACCGCCAGGCAATTAACGTTTTGCTTTCTAAACTATTAGCACAAAACAGCGAGCAAGCGCAGGCAAATGGTCACACTTTTCATCACAAGTTTTTACCAGCACGCGGTCGTTCTTTACTATGGAACTCAGCGGGCTACAGCGCAATATGGTTTCCTAGATTGGCCCATAAAGGCGGTGCAGAGCAGCTAATCGCTATCCTTAAAAGCTGTATTCGCCCTGCAAGAACACAATAAACTGTTCTTGGTCGTGGATGATTGAACTTTGTGGCGAAAACAAACTTAGACCAAAGTCGATGTTTAGATTCTTAGAGATGTTGCCTTCTAGATAAAGGTCAACTTCGCGGGCAATTTCAGGATCGCTGTTGGCAGCTGCAGCGAATGTTGCGTCGTTGCCAAAGTAAACTCCGTCAAAAGTCGATTGACGAAAGAAGCTGTGTGCATCGATGTGCATCACCCAACGCTCATTCCAGTTCAGCCAATAGTTGAGCGAAAAGTCCATTAGGTTGGAGAAAGCGAGGATGTCGGCACGGCCGTTGTATCGGTGGTAATCAATCATCACAGGGCTATAACGCTGACGCATTGCTGGTTTGGCGCCATCACCCTGGGCTACAGCAATTTCGACCCCAAGACCATGCCCAAAGTCGAGTTGCTTAGCGAGATTAATCACGTAAGCATTGGAGGTGATTTCACGAGGCCCGTCCTCGCCGTTTTGCAACATCAGCAACAAGTCGTAGTTTAGACCATTACTAGTACTGTCGAGCCAACGCACTGCGAGGTTGTATTCCTTAATGCTAATCGCATCTTGATCGCGAGTAAAAAAATATGTTTCGAGTAAGCCACTAGCGCCGACTGGGTACTCGCCATGCAGGCCGAACAACTGGTCGTCATTCACTGCGGCCACTCCAGCAACAGCACGCGAAGCGAAAAAATCGAAGTCGATGTCGAGATAGTTTGCTTGCACCAACACCGCGTGGTGGATGTTTTCTTCGAAGCTCCATGGATTGGTGGAAATAATTCGACCATTGCCGAAGCCTAAGCCCATGCGCCCGATGCGAATTTGGGTGTCGCCCCATAATTGATCGATATCAAAAAAGCCCTTGATGTCGAAGTCAGCACTCGTGTCGGCAGCAAAGCCGTCGCTGTAAATATACGCAGCCAAAGTGAAGCTAGAGTATTCGTTAAACGGCAAAGTTGCCGACGAATGCAGTCGAACACCAGCTGCGGACAGCGCGCCTGAGGTGCCTCCGGCAGTGTCCAAAAGGCTATTGTGGCCGACACGCGCCCGCAAATCGGTATCTATCTCTATTTGCGACAAGTTGAATTGAGGAGCACAAAGTACTAGGCTGAGTAAAAGCATTGTTTGGATTATAAATTATTTGTAGGCTAACAACCGCTGTACGTGCTTAGCAAGAATGTCGGCCTCGAGATGCACCTTGCACCCTACCTGCATCGCACCCAGATTTGTTGCGCTTAAGGTTTCGGGGATTAACGCGACTTCGAAGCATCCGGAGTCGTTTAATTGAGCAATGGTCAGGCTTACCCCATCGACACCAATCGAACCCCTATCGACCATTAATGGCAACATCGCGGACGGCGCGCTGAATACGTAGTTGCTAAAATCACCACTTGACTTTATCTCGAGCAATTCGCCGATGTCATCGACATGACCGCTGAGAAAATGACCCCCGAGGCGATCACCAACACGCAGACTGCGTTCGAGGTTGACCAAGCTACCCGGCTGCAAAACGTCAAAGTTGGTCACGGCTAGGGTTTGAGGAGACAAGTCGAAGTAAGCTACGCTATTATCTGTACTTACGACCGTCAAACACACCCCACTGGTGCAAATCGAGTCACCGACAGCGACATTTGCGGCCATCTCGCCCATTTCGACACCGACGCGAGTACCACCAGAAATCTCTTCAATAGAGTAGATTTCCCCGGTTCTTTCAACGAGTCCTGTAAACATAGCGCATATGATAAAATATCTGCTCAACGAAGTGGTCTTTTTGTCATAAATAGTTGCCTTTAGAGGTGGTTTGGAGTATCTTAACCGACCATTTTTCCCACAACTACCTGGGATGCTCGAGGTCCACATTCTTTCGCTTTTTCCTGAAGCCATCAAGTCCTACTTAGATGCTTCAATTTTGGGGCGAGCCCAGAATGCGGGTCTACTCCAAGTCCACGTTTTAGATTTCCGGCAATTTGCCAAAGGAACCCGTCGTAACGTAGATGACCGCCCTTACGGGGGAGGTCCGGGGATGGTGTTAAAACCCGAGCCGATCTTTTCCGCAATCGAGTGGGTCGAAACAAATTTCGGTCCTGCACGCAAAATTCTGCTTAGTCCAGATGGCGTGCCCTTTAAACAACAACATGCTACCGAATTCGTCAAAGAAGAGCGGCTGCTTCTGCTGTGTGGGCGCTACGAAGGCTACGACGAGCGTATACGCCTTGGCATCGACTTCACCGAAGTTTCAATGGGCGATTACGTTTTGTGCGGCGGCGAACTTGGCGCTTTGGCAGTAGTCGAAGCTACAACTCGTTTGATTCCTGATGCTTTAGGGCATAACGAATCAGCCGTCCAAGAATCTTTTACGCAACCCGATTTGCTCGATCATCCTCATTACACCCGTCCCGAAGAATTTCGCGGAATGCGGGTCCCTGAAATCCTACTCAGTGGCGACCACCAAAAGGTCGACGACTGGCGGCAACAACAGGCAGCCGAACGCACTCAGCAGCGGCGTCCTGATTTGCTAAACCACAACAATAAAAAAGAAACATAGTCATGGACAAAATCATCCAAGAATTAAACACGCGCAACATGAAAGAAGAAACTCCTTCATTTGCTGTTGGCGATATCGTTAAAGTTGATTACCTCATCAAAGAAGGTAAAAACGAGCGTGTGCAACCGTTTATCGGTCAGTGCATTCAATTTAAAGGCAGTGGCATTGCGAAAACTTTTACTGTGCGCCGTATCGTGCAAGGTGAAGGTGTCGAGCGTACTTTCGCTCTTCACAGTCCACGCGTAACGAATGTCAGCATTGAACGTGGCCCAAACAACAAGCCACGTCGCTCTAAGCTATTCTTCCTACGCGATCGTCAAGGCCGCTCGGCTCAACTGTAATCAATAGGCGTTTAGTCCATGATCAGTAACCTCTCTCGCAAGTTATTTGGTATTGCCTTTTTTACTGGCCTTGCCATTTATGCTCTTTTTACTTTTTCTCTTCACTTAGGTCTCGACCTGCGTGGCGGTGCTCGTATTGTTTATAGCTTCGATTTCGATTCTGCTCTCGAAGCAAATCAAATCAGCGAATCCGAATACGCCAACAAAAGTCAAATGGTTGGTCAGATGGCCGACATTTTCCGCGAACGTCTCGACGGCAGCGGCTTGGCTGATATTCCGATTTATCCGCAAGGAGAATCACAGCTTGTCATCGAATTGCCCGACCGCAGTGAAACTGAAGTTGCCCAAATCAAAACAACGATTGCTAACCAGGGCTTACTTGATTTCCGCGTCATCGCAGAATTAAGTGACGACCTAGGTCTTGCCGACGAAAAGAAGAAATTTACTGATTGGGTTGCGAACAATCCCGACGGCACACCTAGCGACTTTAACAAGTTGTCCGTTAAAGATGGCGGACCACGCCCCGAGATAAACTGGTACCTGCCTTCTGAAAAAGGTGATGCGGCAACCAACTTGTCAGTGGCTATGACTAGTGGTGCTTTCCCGTTGTTGATGCTTGACCCTATTCGCTCTGATCTAGCCACGAACGAGGCAACATCATGGGAGTTCGGCGGCGACGACCTCAACTACGTTGGTGGCACTCTCGACAACAAAGGCATGCCTGCTGTGGCATTCGAGTTCTCTGAATACCGCAAGTCGGCATTCGGCGACTTCACCGAGCAGTACAAAGGTCGTAAGATGGCGATTGTACTGAACAGCAAGGTATACAGCGCGCCAAACATCAACGACCGTCTTGATGGCGCAGGCATTATCGAAGGTGGCAGTTCTGGTTTCGATATCAACGAGGTTCGCGAGCTTACTACTGTATTGCGCACTGGCTCACTTAAAGTTTTACCAGAACTCGAAAGTGAATCATTCGTGGGTTCTTCACTTGGTGCAGACGCCATCAAAACGGGTACTAGGTCGGCAATGTTCGGCGGTATCTTGGTGCTCCTCTTCATGCTGATTTACTACCGCATGAACGGCATTGTTGCATGCCTTGCACTAGGCTTTAACGGCTTCCTCCTTATTGGCGCGATTTACTTCTCGCAAGCAACGCTTACCTTGCCGGGCTTGGCAGGTTTGGTGCTTACTATTGGTATGGCAGTTGATGCCAACATCCTAATCTTCGAGAGAATTCGCGAAGAATGGGAACGTGGACGGGAAGTACCTCAGGCATACAAGAATGGTTACGACCGCGCCTTCTGGACAATCATCGACGCCAACGTAACGACGTTGATTGCTGGTTTTATCCTTTACCAATTCGGTACTGGCCCGGTTCAGGGTTTCGCAGCAACATTATGCCTCGGTATTCTTACTACCCTATTCTCGACTTTGGTCTTCTCTAAGGTAGTGATGCACATGATTGTGTTTAGCAAGAATCCTCCGGTTAAGGTCAGCATGATGGCTGCCCTGGCTGGCAAGAAGATTATCAACTTTTCCAAGGCACACAAAGCTGCTGCCGTGACCTCTCTCATTCTGATTGCAGCTGGCTTGTTCACCTACTCTCAGGAAGCCGACGACATGCTCGGGATTGACTTCGCTGGCGGTTCTACCGCTCGCGTTCATCTTGCCAAAGAAGTTACTATCTCTGAGATGCGCGACCGCCTTAAGGGTTTCCAGGTGACTGTTGTCAAATCAGACGCCGCAAGTACTTCGGGCGCAGATACTTCAACAGACTTCCAAGTCAAGCGTAAGTTAAGCGCAGAAGATCGTGCAGCGGGTATCGCTACCACCAAAGTTCAAGGCGGTAAAGACTTAGCCCAAGAAATGGTCGCCGAGCTCGAATCTTCACTAGCTGGCCTACTCATCCTCAACGATTCAGGCACTGTCGACCTCGACGCTTCATTCCCACAAAAGTCTACTGTAGGCGCGCGAGTTTCTGGCGAAATTCAAGGTGCTGCGGTACGAGCAATCTTGTTGGCATTGGTGCTCATTGTGGTTTACATGAACTTCCGCTTCCACGAATACCGTTTCGGATTGGCTGCTGTTGCCGCCCTCTTCCACGACGTGCTCATCACACTAGGTGTTTTGGCTTTCGTTTCAAAGATGGGTTGGGTTCATGTCGAGATTAACCTCGAGATCATCGCAGCATTCTTAACCATCATCGGTTACTCACTAAACGATACGATTGTCGTGTTCGACCGCATTCGCGAAAACCTTCCACGACGCAAAGAGTCTTTCAGCGAGATTATCAACATCTCAATCAACCAGTCACTGAGCCGGACAATTCTTACATCTGTCACGACTTTCTTCGTAGTAGGTGTATTGTTCTTCTCGAACCGTCAATTCCACAACACTCTCGAAGGCTTTAGCTTTGCGATGTTAATTGGTATTATCGTCGGTACTTACTCTTCGATTTTCGTCGCTTCGCCGCTTCTTATCTTCTTCGACCGATGGGCTCGCAAGAAGAAAATCAGCTCGTTGTCAGCAAATGCCAAGAAAAATAGCACAAAAAAGGCTACTGCTAATAGCTAAACTTGTTGTTTAGCCCTTTTACAGCCCGCTTACCGGCGGGCTGTTTTTTTTGTTCTTGAAAATACCTAACAATAGTTTAGTTTAATGTGATGCGTACTTTAATCGCCCTTGTCGTCCTCGTTTTGGCTTTGGCCTATGCCGTTTATAGCAAAACTACCCCTGATGCTGAAAACCTGCCTCCTACTTCTGCGGCAAACGACCGTAGCCTCGGCATTACCACCCTCGGTATATTAAGCACCGAAGCTAGCGCAACGACTTCGCCTAGCGGTCAAGCAGTTGCTGCGGTCAGTGAAAGCACTGAAGCCGCTCCACCCGACTCAGAGGCTAATGCGAATACGCCGCATGACATCGTGGTGCACGAACCACTTAAGCCGACACTGCAACCGGTACCAACTCCAGAACCAGAATCGGTTGTTGCGAGCGACAACACCATTCATTACATCGTGCGTGAAAACGACACCATGTACCGCATTATCATCAACCACTACGGCACTTACTCAGAATCAATACTACAAGCTGTCAGTGATGCCAACGACCTAAGTGACCCATCGGCAATTGACATTGGCGACAAAATTTTATTGCCCATTATTGAGGGAGTTGGCGCTCCGAAGAAGCGTTAAACCTGCCACCGCACTTTTCTAGCCTCGGACGCAATGCGCTCCAGTGGCGCGGCGCCAAACTTATATGCGCCACCCAAATATCTTCTTCATAATGTTCGCGAACGATAAGCGCATGGCGATTAAATTCAGCGAGCAACTTACCCTCAGTTGCCGGTATCTCTACTTGTAGATGCAGCGACCACGTGTCCACTAGATCGGCGATAGTTGAATCGAATTTATCAATGCCATGACCATCGTGTACCGAAACACACAATGCATCTGGATATTTGTGGCGTAGCTCTAACGCCAACTCTTCATCGACCCGATCCCATTTGTTGAGAACTAGCAACGACGGGATGCTGTCTGCATCAAGCTGTTGCAAAACATCGTTTACAGCTTGGATGTTTAACTCTAAATCAGGGTCGGATGCATCGCAAAGATGCACGAGCAAATCGGCGTTAATCGTTTCTTCGAGCGTCGCGTGAAAAGATGCCACCAAATTATGTGGCAAGTCACGAACGAAGCCCACAGTATCAGCCAAAACCACTTTACGGGAGTCTTGCATCGTCCAATACCGCACTCGCGTATCAAGAGTCGCGAACAGTTGGTCGGCGATGTACACGTCGGCATCAGTAAGCCTTTTTAGCATCGACGATTTACCTGCGTTGGTATACCCTACCAATGAAACGGTGTACGGGTATTCACGGGCCAAGGCTTCGCGATGCCGACGGTTTGCTATTTCTTTAAGTTTACGCTTTAGAGAAGTTACTTTTGCTCCGACCAATCGCCGGTCAGTCTCAAGCTGAGTTTCACCTGGACCACGAGAACCGACCGCGCCTTCGGTGCGCTCGAGGTGCGTCCACATCCTCTTTAGACGCGTTTTCATGTATTCCATTTGCGCCAACTCTACTTGCAATTTGGCTTGGCTAGTTTGAGCGCGAGTGGCGAAGATATCTAAAATTAGCTCAGTGCGGTCGACGACACGCATGGTTAAGTCTTCTTCAAGATTGCGTCCTTGACTCGGGCTCAAATTGTGATCGACTACAATTAGGGTTGCGTCGTTCGCTTTAGCAAGTTCAAGTATTTCGACGACTTTACCGCGACCGAACGCAGTACGGGGATTAATTTTTGACAAACGTTGCGTCACACCACCCACCACCTTTGCTCCGGCAGCTTCTACCAAGCCCGATATTTCCTGTAAGGGATTAACGGCGCGATCGGCACCACTACCAGGTAAAATCAAGGTAGCGACGATGGCACGATCAACGAGCGGTTTTGCTTCTATGCCGTCTTTGGAGCTGCCCATTTATTTGCCTCTGACGTAATCACGAATTGTTGCGCATCGGCGCGAACACAAGTGTGTACTTTCCAGTCTTCACTGCTTTGCGGGTAGTCGTCGCGATAATGAGCGCCACGAGATTCGGTGCGGTAAGCGGCACAGCGAGCAATGGCCTGAGCGACCTGCACCATGTTTAACACTTCAATCCCTTGCGGGGTGAATGGCGCGAGTCGTGATAAGTAAGACTCCCAGTCTTTTAGTAATTCATGCGCCTCTTCTAGGCCAGCGGCCGAGCGCTGAATACCCACCTCAGACCACATCAAGGACTTCAAAGAATATGTCATGTCGTTGAGGTTAAGTTCGGCATCAATTTGTGGCTTCACCTTTTCTAGAACTGGACTCAGCCAACGACGTTCGGATGTGGCGTACTTAGAAATGTTTTTGCCGCAAATACGGCCATGCACTAAACCTTCGAGCAAAGAATTTGAGCCCATGCGGTTAGCTCCGTGGAATCCGGTTGACGCGCACTCGCCAACTGCGAACAATCCTTGAATAGATGTTTGGCCGTGCAGATTTGATTTGATTCCACCCACCAAATAATGAACCGCTGGACGCACCGGAATAGTTTCTGTTTCGATGTCGATGCCGAATTCTCTACAAATTTTTGCCAATGCCGGGAACCTAATAGATGGGGAACTCAGTGATGACATGTCTAAAGAAACAAAGCGTGCATGCGTCGCAATCATGCGGCGGTAGATGGCACGACTTACAACGTCACGCGGCGCTAACTCAGCATCGGGATGACATTCTTCCAGGAACGCAATGCCATTTTTGTCCAGCAACTTGGCCCCTGCACCGCGAATTACTTCAGATATCAAAAACCTAGCCGCGCCAGCCAAGTAAAGCGTCGTCGGATGAAACTGCACGAACTCGAGATCGCGCAAATCAGCACCTGCACGCAATGCCATCGCTAAACCATCTGCGGTTGCAAGTTGCGGATTGGTCGTTTCACGGAATAGTTGTCCACCACCGCCAGTCGCCAAGACTAATGCCGGGGCTTCGAACACAACGGTATCGAAATCAGTCGCTGAACGGATGTTAGACATTGCAATCAATCCGCGAACAGCACCTTCTGCGTCTTTGAGTAATTCAACAGCACTCGTCGCGTGATAAACATCAATACGAGGGTGTGACTTTGCGCGCGCGATTAATGTACGCTGCATTTCGCGACCAGTAGCGGTTCCGGCACTGTGCAAAATTCTAGCAACACCATGACCAGCCTCGCGGCCTAAATCTAGTGACTGGTTGTCATCGTAATCGAACTGCATGCCACTCTCGATCAGCCACTCAATAGCCTCCGGTGCAGCTGAGGTGAACGCATCAACTATTTTTCCGTCGGATAAGCCATAGCCCAAACGACGCGTATCGTCGGCATGCTGCTGAGGGCTATCGTCGTTACCAACGGCGGCTGCAATACCGCCTTGAGCCTGGTTAGTGTTAGTCTGCTCGATGCGACCTTTGCTGAGAACCATGACGTGCGCGCCATCATCTGCTGCCGATATCGCTGTTGCAAGACCGGCAACACCACTGCCCACCACGATTACGTCTGCCCTAAACGATGGCAAGCTGCGTAGAGGAACAGAGTTACGAGCTAGCGGAGAAGCTAGCAATGGTGGGAATGTTGAAGGGGCGGATGCCACGGCCCTATTTTAACATTTTCTAAGAATAATGTCATGTTAGGTCTTTGTTTGCCGATACAATGAACTGGCAATACCCTAACAAACACCTAATGAGACCCATCACAAGTAAGCAATTCCTAGTCCTAGAAGAAATCAGTAGCCATCAACACGAAACTGGCTTGTCGCCAACCATGCAAGAACTCGGCGGCAAATTAGGGGTGAACCGGGTGACGGTTTACGGTCATGTTCAAGCGCTACTCGAAAAGGGATATCTCGAAAACCTCGAACCGGGTGCGTCCCGTGGTTTAGATATCACCCCCGAAGGTTCTGCCTTGCTAAACAAGCCTAAGGTCGCCCGGCATCAGCCATTCGAATTGGTGAAGAAGGCCACATCTAACCCGCCCCCTACATTCGGACTCGAAGGAATCAATATTCCGTTGTTGGGTAAAATCGCAGCTGGAGCAGCAATCGAAACTATAGAAAATCGCGAAGATATTAATCTGGCGCAGCTGCTCAATGCCAACGAAGAAACCTACATGCTAGAAGTGCACGGTACCTCAATGATTGAGGCGCATATCGAATCTGGTGATTACGTTTTAGTGAGTCGATACAAGACTCCACGTCAGGGCGACATCGTTGTTGCAGTTCTAGAAGACGAAACCGCGACTCTGAAAAAATTCTACCCGCAAGATGATGGTACTTATATATTGCAGCCAGCTAATGCCGCAATGGAGCCGATCTACTGTGACACTCTAGAAATACGCGGTGTGGTGTCGGGTGTAATTCGCCGTTATTGATAGTAAAGGATGAATATTACAGCAGCGAGCGAATCCGCTTCGGCATGGGAATGTTGTTTTAGCCGCTCACGTCCGCCAAGACGAAACGTTTAACCGCTGCTTTAAAAGTAGACTGGTCTTCGCGTTGAAAGACGAAATGGCCTTCCATGGTGCCCCATTCGGTGTCGAGAGGGCAAAAGCTTTGATATGTAAATGACTGTCCTGGATTTAATGCCGGGAACTTGCCTACAACCCCGGGGCCGGTAATGATCTCGACCTCACCATGCGCATTAACGATTTTCCAGAGTCGCGAATCAAGCTGTGCAAAGGTGTCGCCGACATTTTCGATTAACACATCGTAGACAAACAAGAATTTTCCTGGCAGCGGGTAGTCATGACTTTTGACGTATTGCGACTGTACGGTAATACGAATACCGCGCGAGGTCTCGACGGAGCAAACTGGGCGTTGATTTTTGACGGTCACGTTGTGGAATCTCAAGTAGAAAGGTGAGCTACCTCATAGTATACTTGGTGCATGAATGATTACGCACTGCTAAGTTTACGTTTGGCTGCCGGCATTGGGCTAGCCACACATGGATACACGACCATCGTTGACGGTGGCATGGAGGCGATCGAGGGCTTTGCCGCTTATCTAGATTCGCTAAACTTTCCAGCACCAACAATTTTTGCATGGGCGGCTAAAGCGAGCGAATTGGTTGGCGGCGCACTCGTTGCATTGGGACTGTTAACACGTCCGGCCGCATTTATGTGCGCCACCACTATGCTCATCGCCATGGTGACTGCACATATGGGCGAACCATTCGCGAAATGGGAATTAGCTCTATTGTATTTCGCCATCATGATCGCTTTGACCTTTTCTGGCGCTGGCAAATATTCTTTGGACGCCAAACGGCGTTAAGGAAAAGTGATTTCAAGGAGCTCGGGCTGACTCCAAGCAACAATAGCAAAAAAAAACCCATCTAGTTTCTACACTAGATGGGTTTATTATTTAAAGTCCGGCACTGACCTACTTTCACGCAATGCACTATCATCGGCGACTGCTGCTTAACGACCGAGTTCGGAATGGAATCGGGTGTGACCAACAGTCTATGGGCACCGGACAAATGGTGGTTCGAAGTGTAATCTCAAAATCGTTTACGATAATCTTATTTCGCTGCTCTAAAAGAGAGCGAAAGGAATCAAGCCGTTCGGGTTATTAGTACAGCTCGCCTGAACACGTTACCGTGCTTACAGCTACTGCCTATCAACGTGGTAGTCTCCCACGACCCTAATTGGGATACCTAGTTTTAGAGAGGGCTTCACGCTTAGATGCTTTCAGCGTTTATCCTTTCCGAAGTTAGCTACCCAGCGATGCCTTTAGCAAGACAACTGGTGCACCAGAGCTTCGTCCTTCCCAATCCTCTCGTACTAAGGAAAGACCTCTTCAAGTATCCTACAACCACACCGGATAGGGACCGACCTGTCTCACGACGGTCTGAACCCAGCTCACGTACCACTTTAATTGGCGAACAGCCAAACCCTTGGGAGCTTCTTCACCCCCAGGATGTGATGAGC
Organism: Planctomycetota bacterium; assembly: GCA_029941685.1. Taxonomy (GTDB): domain Bacteria; phylum Planctomycetota; class UBA1135; order UBA1135; family UBA1135; genus JAPKEZ01. Next base: position 23,751 of record JAPYTC010000009.1, read on the forward strand.
CGACATCGAGGTGCCAAACCGCTCCGCCGCTATGGACGCTCGGGAGCGATAAGCCTGTTATCCCCGGAGTACCTTTTATCTGATGAGCGATGGCCCTTCCATACGGAACCACCGGATCACTAAGACCTACTTTCGTACCTGCTCGACTTGTAGGTCTCGCAGTCAAGCACCCTTTTACCTTTACGCTCTACGCCTGATTGCCAACCAGGCTGAGGGTACCTTTGTACTCCTCCGTTAC
>JAPYTC010000010.1 GCA_029941685.1 Planctomycetota bacterium
GCATAATAACGCCTAGCAATTTGTAAGGCCTCGCGCGCCTGAGTTTTTAGAGCCGATTTTTTAGAATCTTGCTTGGAGAATTGTTGTGGCATATCAAGCCCTGCCTGATCAGCCAACACCCGCAATGCTTCAAAAAACTCAAGACCCTCGGTTTCGCGAATGAACGAAATAATGTCTCCGAATTGACCGCAACCGAAGCATTTATAAGAACCGCGATCGACAGACACGGTAAACGACGGTGTGTTCTCGGCATGAAACGGGCACAACCCCCACATGCGGTTGCCTTTGCGATCGAGGCGTACCTTTTCGCCCACCACCACATCAATAGAAAGATGCGATTTTAGTTTGTCTACAAAAGGGGTAAGGTCGGCCATTGCTGTCTAGCAATTTACCTTATCTAATGCATTAAGCCAAACATTTGGTGCAATATTACCGGGCCGCGCATCTGCGGCAACATCAAGCTCGGTTAGCGCCTGCGCCCATTCGGGGAACTGCTTGCGTAAGCGGCCGAATATCTGCTTTCGACGCTGCCCAAAGGAAAAGCGCAGTACCTCGGCCAACTGGAAATCTTGCTCATGGCTGATGGCGTTTTCTTTAGGTGAGAGCTGCAAAAAAGCAGAATCAATTTGTGGACGAGGCCAGAACACTTCGGGTGGTAGGCGACGCCCTAATTTGCAATCGAAGCACAAGCTGAGGCGGATGGCCAACGCACTCCATTCAGCATTGGCGGCAGGACCTGCAACTTTTTCAGCGACTTCCTTTTGCAATAACAGGGTTGCACCAGCGATGTTGCGTCCGGGAAGTCGCGCCAAGAATGGTCCAGAAATTGCATAAGGCAAATTCGCCACCACGTACGGTGCTGTATCTAAATTCTGCCACCATTCTTCGACTTCGGCATTCAATCGTTCGTTTTTACCGAGCGCGTCGCCTTCAATTAAAGTGAGCTGTTGCGAGTCGATGTGACTGAGAAAACGCTCGCGCAACAAAGCCGCTAAACCGTAATCGAGCTCTACAGCAAGAACATCGGCGCCAACTCTCAATAGTTGCTCAGTCAGGGCACCGGCTCCGGGTCCCACCTCAAGGACGTTATCTCCGGACGATACGCCGGCATCGTCTGGAATGCGTGCCAACAATGCCTCGTCAATCAAAAAGTTTTGACCGAACCGTGAATTTGGGCGCAAACCTCGAGCTTCTAAGAGCGCTCGCAATTCGTTTTTCTTCATTATTGTGTAAGTGAACGCATCAAGCTTTTACCGACGAGGCTCGAATCAAGTTTTGCGGCCAAGGCGATACGCCAATCTTTTTTCCAGGCACCAATCGCGAGATGCGCCTGCTGCTGTTGAGTAGAGTTTAGGTTGCTCCAGCGTGGAGCCACCTGCTGTTCAATAAAATCTGCGGCATCAGCTACGTAGCGAAAACCCACATCGGCCGCGCTATCACTTTTATTCATTTCGAGACTCTTGTAGACATCGCTGCGTGAAGCAAAAGACGCGCCAATCGCGATAGCATGAGTCGCTGAATCGATAGAGACCCATTCCCGCACATTCGCGTGAATGTCATACATGCCCCACTCAAGGCGTCCGCGTTCGAACACACCACCAGGCAAAGGGCGATTAATATCTAGATCGATGTCATTGCGCGCACCAGCCTTAGATGACGCCATTTCTGCACCATCAACCACCATCATCCACTCTTCTTTGGACGGCAGCCGAAGTCCGCGTTGTTCGCACCACTGCTGCGACTGATAAAAATCGACCATGACTACTGGAATATTTGCCAACTCGACATTTGGGTTTGAGTAGAACTCGTTATTGGACACTTCGTATTTACCCCAGAGCATATAGTCAATGTTGTTGCCCGAAGGTGGAGTGAGGCACAGCGATTCTATTATGGACAAATCGCTAGCGGCTAATGGTTGCTCATTATGTGAACAAGCCCCGACCGCAAGCAATAAGCTTATGGTCAGGGCTTGTTTAGACATTAGGCCTAATTAGCGAACATATCGACAACACCTTGAGTTATGCCTGTCGGGTGTCCAGTAATCATACCAATCGCAAATGGAATTGCGAAAACCAATATCAGCGCAGTAAACACGAGTGCGGCACGCATGCCACCACCTTCGTCGGTCATTACTACAGCTGGCAACACCGTTGTCTTTGAGCCACTCTTTGAGCGTGAAGAACGATTGCCACCTTGAGCAGGCGCGGCTCCGACTTCAACTTCTTCAACAGCAACTTCTTCGACCACTGAGTCAAGCAAAGTATCTTCTTCTGAAAGCTGTGTGGTAACCATGCCATCATCGGCATCATCAATGCTTAGCTCTTCGACTTCGACTACAGCTGAAGCATTGGCTTCGCTAACTGGAGAACCAATCCCCAATTGCTCCGCTACTTTTTCAACGTCGGCGACATCGAGGCGCATATTGGATCCTTCGCGGAATGCGCGGATTTCGCCAGCGGAAATAAGGCGCTTGAGGTCTTCTTCCTCGAGCTCAAGTTGTTTTAATGCGTCTTCGAATGAGGTCACTTTTATTTTCTATGTGTCTAAAGGAAGGTAGGCGGAGGTGCTTACCGAAGCAGCAAGGATAAGCATCTCTTGCTGATTTTGCCACCCTTAAGTCTATTGTTCCTCGGTAATAATACCCGATTTCAAGAACTGACGTTCGAGGGCCTTATGACTGTAGTCTGATTTATCGTTGAATCCGTCTAGCTGGGTGTCGAGTTCGATATTTCTCGCACCAACTAACTTTAGCTCGTGAGAGTTGCTGGCCCCGCCTCTGGCTTCATAAACCACCAAATGCTGAGTCTCTTGGTCGAGCACATACAGCAAGGCCACGTCAGGCGAATAATTGCCCGTGACCGCAACGTAACGGCGTCCACCGTCTCCGGAATTAGCACGAACGGGTTCGGGGTTGGCAAGAGACATCGCCAAAGCGCCAACGCAAGCTGCCGAGAACAGTGCGAGACATTGAGTAAGGTTGATTTTTTTCATTAGGGGCGGGTACTGAGTAAGCTTGCTAAAGCATATTCTAAATCAAACAATCCTGCACGCTCTTCTTTTTCTTCTACCCAGGCATGCGATAAGCCGTAAATTTGAAGGTGACGAACTGCGTCAGCAAGGTCGATGCTAGGCGACAAGCTAATTAGTGGTACCGATAAGGGCAGTAACGCAGAATCTAGTGGTGCATCGACCAAGCACGAGGCGAACAATATGGACGGTGGCCCCTGACCGCGAAACACGAGCCCCTTGGCATCGATGCAGTCTGCCATTTGCTGCTGTGCAGCATGCGCAGATTCGTCAGCCTGCAAGTGTGGCACATCGTAGCGCAAATATTGGCGCAAGCCCTGCCCTTTCGATTCGATCGCGCGAATGGCTGCGCTCATCACCTGCGCCTCGCCAGAAGCCTGCTGCTGGGAGTCATGCAGGAGTGACACAAATTGGTTGCGTAATATAATCGAATCACCAATACCAGCATCTAGCTTGCTAACCAATAGAGCTATCGGTTGAGTAATAGGCCAAAACACTAAACGGCATAGTGCCAGCGGAAGGCTGAACCATAGCAAGCGGTTTGGGTTGGCCAACATAAGCTGCTTGGGCCACATTTCTCCGACTAAAAAGATAACCGGGGTTAAAGCGAATGTAGCGAGCATTTCATTATTGCTAAAACCAGAAGCCGCAAACAACATCACTGCAGCATGTACAGCCAAGTCATTAGCAATATTATTGCCGATTAACAAAGTAGCGAGGAAGGCTGACGGCTGGCGAATGGTTTTTGCGAGCAAAGCCGAATTGCGACTAGTTAGAGCCTCATGCTTTAATCGTAAAGCGTTGATCCCGTAATAACCCATTTCGGACCCGGCAAACAGCGAAGAAGCCAGAAGAGCGATTAGCAAAATGAGCCACCACACTATTCAAGTACCTCAACTTTTACAATCAGCACCCGTGTAGCAGAAGCTTCACCGACAGTTAGTCTTAATTGATGAGTGGCTGTGCTCATCTCTACAATATCACCAACGAGCGCGATGCGGCCGAGCCTCTCTTGGACGAAGCCGGCAAGTGTGTCTACACGCACATCAATGTCTTCAGCTTCACCGAACCGGTCAGCGAATTCGTGCAGCGCTATCGCGGCATCAACAGTGTAGAGCGAATTCGTAAGCTTTTCGATTAAATGGTTGCCCGTGGCGGGCGACACCGGCAAGCGGTTCAATAATGTATCTGCCCAACGCCCGCGTTCAATGACACCGGCGGAGTCACCGTATTCGTCAACCAATAGCAAAAATGGTCCGCCATTTTCTTTAAGCAATTTTAGCCCTGCTGCTACAGGAGCGACTTCGGGCAAGATGGGTACTCTAGACATTGCTGACTGAACAGTACTTCCATTTAGAGTGCGCGTGCGATCGAGAACGCCGACGACCTGGTCTTGGTCATCGATTACCGCGGCCCATGCAACCTTATGCTGTGCCATCCGCCTTAACGCTAGCGATAAAGGTAAGTGGTGCTTTAACTGAAAATACTCTTGCAATGAACGACGCAAAGCACCTGCCCGCAACTCACCCAACTCTAGAAAACGTGATAAAAAAGTTTCTTCATCGTGCGCCAAGACGCCTTCTTCACCAACCAACAAATCAACTGCCTCACTCGATTGAATGGGGGTGGGTGTAAACGCATTGCGGGCTTTTACCTGTGGCAACAGTCGCAGCAATGGATACATCAGCCAGTAACACACCTGCACCACTGGCAAAGAAAATCGGGAAAACATTATTGGGTGACGATGCGCCACCAACTTTGGTGCTATTTCTCCGAACAGCACGATGGCCATCACAGCCGCCAAATTTATACTTGCATTTTGTGCTAAAGAATATGGCTTAGCAAGCGCATAGGTACTCGCAAAGAAACTTAAATTAACCACCAAGTTAGAAAAAAGTATTACCGTAAGAACCTTTTCACGCCTTTCGATTAAACGCTTGGCTAATGGTTGGTGCTGTTGGGTTGAACGCGATGCTAGAGTAAACAATGCTGCCTCAGCGCCTGAGAAACAAGCGGAGGCTATCAAGAGCAGCAATATGCCAACTAGCAGTGTCATGCGCTTATTTTAGCTTAAATTCGAGACGCAACTCAAAACCTTGACCCTCTTTATTTTTTGCAGTGATGCTGCCACCAAGGCGGCGCATGCATGCCGCAGCAATAGGCAGTCCGAGGCCGTAGCCACGCCCGACATCTTTAGTCGTCACGAAAGGTTCAAACAAATGTTCGACAACGGACTCATCGGCACCAGGACCATCATCACAAAACGTAACCACTCGCCAATCACCTTCGTCGGCAACGGTGATTTCTATCACATGTTCGGCGTCGTCAAAAGCATCAAGGCTATTTTGCATCAAGTTCAAGAACAGTGGAAACACATCCCCCTTAGTCGCCGGCAACGTTGGATGGCTTTCGACATGCAAGTTAATCTCGACATTGCTCAAACGTTGACTTAGAAAATATTGGATGTCTTCAACTATTTGCGAGACATCGCACTCACCTTCTTCAACCTGACTTGGCGACAGCTGCAACATTTGTTGAACCAAATCTCGAATGCGCTGCAATGCTGTATCAATCAAATCAGAATAGCGAGTTCCCTTTTCACTGCTCGCTTCTTTACGCAACACCTCTAATGAATGTAGAGCTCCGGCAAGTGGACTGTTTATTTCGTGCGCTAGTCCAGCAGCCAAAGTGCCCATTGCGGCCATTCGCTCTTGACGGGCAACGAGGCGTTCTGCATCTGTTGCACGATTGGTCGCCTCATCAACTTCGGCTGACAACTGTTGCTGAAAGCCCTTGATACGCGCCATCAAGTCTTCGAAAGAATTAGAAAGTTGACGCAATTCTTTGACCTCTGCTTTAGGCAATGATGATGGCAAATTGTCAGGTGTAATCCCAGATGTAGCAGCAGCCAATGCTTCAACTGGCTTGACTATTAAACGACGAACACCAAGGGTAATCAGCAATGTACTAAGAATGGTACTGAGAATGACCGCGAGTAATAGCTGTGGAAAAAAAGTAGAGTCGGCTACGGGTAAGGGCAAGCGCAAATAAACACCGCCCCATGGTTTACCGGCTAGCTTGCCATCACTGTAAAGCAAGGGCACCACCACACCATCTGCAACTTGCACGCTGCGGTTATTGCTGGTTGCTGTAAACACTGCATTATTTACTTCGTGAACCGGAAAGCCACTAGGACGATTTCTACGCCCTAAGGGATTTAACACCGTGCCAATAGCGACTTTCTTGCCATCAAGATCGATAAAGACGCCATCGACAATCATCGCGTCTTCGAATTGTGACCAAAGCGGCCAGTCGAGCATATCGCCAAGACTGCCTAAAGTTTGAGCATCAAAACGTGGTGTTATCAAGCGTGATAAGCGCGCCTGTAGTTCGGCATTTTGGATTTCGGCTCGGCGCTGTGACTGCTGCTCGAAGGTTACCATTGACCAACTCAAAAAAGTTAGCAGCACCGCATTAATAAGAATTAATGTTAGTCCAAGTCTGAAGCGCAGACTCATATCACATGCTTAGACGGCTGAACCAAACTCTTCAAGAAGCTTGAACAGAGGCAAGAACAATGACAAAGCAATTGAGCCAACAAGGCCTGCTAAAACCACCAACATAATGGGTTCAATTAGTTTGAGCATGTTGTCTAGAGCACGAGTGTATTGTTCTTCGTATGCAGTACCCACGCGAATACACATGCGATCGAGCTCACCCGTTTCTTCGCCAACTTCAACCATGGATACAACCATGTCATCGAATACTTGTGACGATTCGAGCGAGATGGCGATACCCTCGCCCTCACGCACTTCTTCGCGAATGTCTTCTATCGCCTCGCGATATACCTCGTTAGAAAGTGCACCACGTGTAATAGTGAATGCTTCGAGGTGTGGCACACCACTAGAAATCAGCGTACCGAAAGTTGTCGTAAACCTAGATATTTGACTTTTGGCAACGAGAGTGCCGACAATCGGCAGCTTGCGTAGCCATGCATGCCAGGTGTAACGATAGCCATACATGCGACGATACAGAGCCATGTGCCCCATCCATCCTAAAACAGGCAGCCCCAAAATGATGTACCAATAATTAGTAAACGCTTCACTGATGGCAATCATGACTTGCGTAATTTTGGGTAGCACCATGTCCATGTCCTTGTAGAGTTCTGCAAAGTTCGGTATCACAAACAACATCAGAGCCGAGACTACGCCGATGGCTACGATAAAGATTACAATCGGGTATGTAAGTGCCGATTTGGTTTTATCGCGAACCGTCTGCTGGCGCTCAAGAAAGTTAGACAAGCGATTGAGAACTGTATCAAGCACACCACCGGCTTCGCCGGCACGCGCCATATTGACATAGAGCTCGTCAAAAACTTCTGGAGACTGAGCCAAGGCATCAGACAAAGTTTGGCCCTCTTCAACCATGTCTGCCGAATCTATGATGGCATCGCGAAAACGACCTTCTGGCCATTGGTTGGCCAAGATGCGTAAGTTACGCAGAACCGGCAAGCCAGCTTCGGACATTGTTGCGAATAGGCGAGTAAATTGGACAATGTGCTTAAGCGGAACCTTGCGCTTTACTAATACCGTGTCATCGCGCTCGACTGAGCTTTCGTTTTGGGAGTCGTTAGTTCGCTGAGATGACCCTTGACGTCGTTGAATTCTTGCCATTATTTATGAATCTTGCGCTTGAGTGCCTTTGATGACTTCTTCAAGAGTGGTGCGTCCTGCACGCGCCAACTCGATTGCGCGCTCGCGCAGTGTTCGCATATTGCGCTTGCGAGCTTGTTCGCGCAACAGAATTGTAGATGGATTACCGAGGAACTGTTCTTTAAGAGCTGAGTCTAACTCGAGTATTTCGTAAATAGCCGTGCGGCCTGTGTAACCAGTAAAGTGGCAATTTGCACAGCCCTGCCCTTTGAAGAAAGTTTCATCGGCAGAGATACCTAAGTCGTCACACTGCTGTGCAGTTGGCTTGACTTCTTGCGAGCATTCTGGGCAAACACAACGCACTAGACGTTGAGCAACAATGCCCTCGATAGTCGCAGCGAGCAAGAACGGTTCGACCCCGAGGTCGATCATTCTCGTAACCGTAGACGGTGCATCATTGGTATGCAATGTGCTTAGAACTAAGTGGCCGGTCAGCGCCGCCTCAACCGCAATTTGCGCAGTCTCAGGGTCGCGAATCTCGCCAACTAGAATAATATCTGGGTCTTGGCGCAACATGGTACGCAATACCGATTGGTATGTAACATTAATCTCTTCGTTAATTGGCACCTGAACAATGCCGTCAAGATCGTATTCGACAGGGTCTTCAACAGTAATGATTTTGGTGTCGGGATCATTCACTTGATGGAGCAAGGAGTACAAAGTTGTTGTTTTACCAGAACCCGTAGGACCAGTCACCAACACAATACCATGAGGACGGCGAGCAAATTCGGTAAGCTGCTGCTCTTCGGATTTATCGAGACCGAGCTCAGTGAGGTCGGTTTGTAGATTACGCTGGTCAAGCAATCGTAACACCACTGATTCGCCACCTTGTGTCGGAACAGTTGACACACGGAAGTCGATGCGGTGACCATCAATGACAAGATCGATACGCCCATCTTGCGGCATGCGCGTTTCTGAAATGTCGAGGTCGGCTAACACCTTGATGCGCGACACTAAGGCCGTAGCCAAATGCGCGGGCGGAGGATCGATTTCATAGAGCACTCCGTCGGAACGCATGCGAATACGAAATTGTCCTTGGTATGGTTCGAAGTGAATATCGGCAGCTTTATCGGCAACCGCACGGGACAGAATGCCTTCGAGCAAACGCACGATTGGCGCCGACGAAGAAACTTCTTCTTCAGCCTTACGCTTGGCTTTTACCTGCTGCTGATAATGTTTGTCTACAGCTTCAGCAATAGCTGTTTCAGAGGCTAAAACGGGTAACACACTACAACCGCTCATTTGCTCAACGTCGCCGAGCAGAGGAATGTTTTCTGGGTTACCAATCGCAATGCGCAACTGACCTTGTATGACACTTAGTGGTAAAGCACAAAAGGCTCTTGCACTACTTGCATCAAGCATTTCTAAGGCTTCATCGCTAGGGTTAAGCTCTGTGGACGGAATCCATTCGAGCTGCTGCTGACGCGCCAAGGCTTGTGAAAGTTGTTCGTGGGAAATAATCTCTTTGGCCAACAATATTTCGCATAAGCGTCCGCCCATACGGCGCTGCTCGCCTAAAGCAACCTGCAATTGGCCACCACTTAGAGCACCAAGCTCGATTAGAATCTCTCCGATTAGCTGAGTTGCTCCACTCATTGTTTATCCACCACTAAGCCGCGTGCGTAGGTCTGAAGGAAATTGCGCGTATTGCACAGCAATTTCGGCAACGACTACCCCTTCTTGAACCAATTCGTACAGGTGCTCGTCGAGCAACTGCATACCAAGTCGTTTTTGAGTTTGCATTACCGAAGGAATCTTGAACGTCTCGCCCTTACGAATGTGATTTTCAATAGCTGAATTGCGCACCATCACCTCGAATACAGCAACACGTCCGCGACCATCAGCACGAGGGACCAACACCTGCGACACTACGGCCTGCAACGAAACTGAAAGCTGTGCGCGAACTTGCTCTTGTGACTCTTTAGGGTATTGGTCGATAATACGATCGACTGTACGCGCGGCACCTGTGGTATGCAAAGTACCGAACACCAAGTGCCCGGTTTCAGCAGCGGTAATAGCAGCAGCGGTTGTTTCGAGGTCACGCATTTCACCAAGCATGATGACGTCTGGATCTTGGCGTAGCACGCGGCGCAAGGCTTCGCTGAAAGAGGTGGTGTCTTCTCCGATTTCACGCTGATTAACTACCGACTTCATTGATTCGTGTTCGAATTCGATGGGGTCTTCAAGCGTGATGATGTGCTCTGCACGTTTCTCATTGATCTCGTGAATCATTGATGCCAAAGTCGTTGTTTTACCTGAACCCGTCGGGCCAGTCACCAACACCAAACCGCGTGGCAAATAAGCCAAGGCTTTCATCACTGCCGGCGCGCCGATTTGATCAAAAGACAAACGGTCGGCTGGGAGGCGTCGGCAAACTAAAGCCCACGATTGACGCTGACGGAAAACGTTGGCGCGGTAACGATCTTTATCGTGCTCGAACGAAAAGTCGGTAGAGCCCAACTCTTTAGCCTCTGCTATTTTGTGCTCTGGAACGATGCCCAAGCAGATTTCTTTAGTTTCGGCACTCGTCAATACCATTTCAGCAACTGCACGCAGCTCTCCGGAAACACGCATCATTGGCCGGCGACGCGCACCAATGTGCAGGTCGGAGGCTTCTTCGGTGGCAATTATTTTTAGCCACTGATCAATTAAACTGCCAGGTTGGATTTCGCTCATTTGTTTACTCTTGTGCTTGGGGTTGTTCGTTTGTTTCTTCATTAGCGGCAACGGCATCGACCTTCGTTACCCTTAATACTTCTTCAACTGTTGTAAAACCGGCAATAGCCTTAGACACGGCATCGAACTTGAGGCGCTTAAAGTTCGGCGAGGATTCGACTGCAGACGAGAAATCGCTTGGGTTGTCGCTCTGAAACAAGGTTTCACGCATAGTCTCGTCGAGACCTAGCCACTCGAATGCACCAATACGTCCGCGATAACCAGTGCCGTTGCAATAACGACAACCCTGAGGACGCTTTATTAGGGTGTCTTTTGCAACCCCTAGCACGCTTTGGTCAAGTGCCGAAGCCTTTTCCTCGATGGCACACTCTGAGCAAAGTCGGCGCAACAAACGCTGGGCCAAAACACCTTGCAATGAGGTGGCGATTAAGAACGCAGGTACTCCCATGTCGAGTAGTCGAGTCACCGCACTTGGCGCATCATTCGTGTGCACAGTTGAAAACACTAAGTGCCCTGTCAGTGAAGCCTGAATCGCAACCTCGGCAGTTTCACGGTCGCGAATTTCACCGACCAACACTATGTTTGGCGCTTGCCGTAAAAACGAGCGCAATACCCGCGGAAAGGTCAACCCTATTTTCGGGTGCACCTGAACCTGGTTGATACCAGGAATCCGATACTCCACTGGGTCTTCGACCGTTAATATCTTTTTATCCGGACGGTTTAATGTTTGCAAAGCCGCGTACAGGGTCGTGGTTTTACCCGAACCGGTTGGCCCCGTTACTAAAAATATACCCGATGGACGCTCAATCAATCGCGAGAACCACTCGAGTGATTCTTCGTTCATGCCGAGGTCTGACAAAGATATTAGGTTTGCTTCGCGATCGAGCAAACGCATCACACATGTTTGACCGTTATTCGTGGGCAACACCGAAACACGTACATCTAACTCGTGGCCGTCGACAGTATGTTCAATACGCCCATCTTGGGGACGGCGTTTTTCAGCGATATCGAGACCACCACTTACCTTGATGTGCGATATCAAAGGAGCGAATACTTCGATTGGATGCTCATCGGCGATTATTAATTTACCATCAATACGAAATCGGATGCGCACGCGATTAGCAAATGGCTCGATATGAATATCAGAAGCTCGTTGTTTAACTGCGTCAGCGAACATGCGATTCACTAAGCGCACGATTGGCGCCTCTTCGTGTTGTTGCCCCCCGCCTACTACCTGAGTTGCCGGTGCAGAATCGTCAGGGCCGTACGCACGCTCGAGAGCGCCTTGCAAATGACTTGGCGCTGCGATGACCAATCGAATCTCGCGATCAAGCAAGAAATTTAGTGTGTCTACAGCAACGACCTGACGTGGGTCGCTGATTGCCACTATGAGCACGCCATCTTTTTCGGCAACCGGCAACGCGGTCAACTCATACGCAGCCTGTTTAGCAAGCAATGAAGTAAGTGAGTTAGATGGTGTACTAGATTCGAGATTTACATAGGCCATAGACGCCTGCTTAGCTAACGCGCGATATACCAAGTCTTCGCTACAAGCCTGTTGCGCAATAAGCTGTTCGCCGAGCAAAACCGAGCGTTGTTTTTGCACCGCCAATGCTTCGCGAAGTTGTTCTTCGCTAATCGCGCTGCTCTCAAGCAGCATTTCGCCTATTCTTTTTCTCACTTTTTACGGATGCGTGCGTTAACCCGAATTTCTTGAGATTCGTAATCGGGGTTGTCTGGGTATGAAATCTTCAATAAACCGTTATAGTTCCCGGGGGGCACAGTTTCAGCAATTACCATTTTTATTTGGTATCCGGTTCCCTCATTAATCGCTGTAATTACCTCAACGACAATAGCGTCTTTTGCCCCGCCAACAATCTCGACAGTAGGCATTGGAAGATTCGGTGCACCCCGAGTAGCTTCGAGCTTGACCGTGCGATGTTTGCGCTGCCCCGCATCGTAAATACCAAAGGCCACTCGTTGCGCGGGAGAGTAACGCACCGGTCCTAATACTCGAGCCGCCACTGTAAAGGTTAGGTTAATACCTATAGTAGTTTCTGCATCAACCGAAGACGACATCGGTCCCTGCGAAATATTCGAGTTAATAGTGATGCGGTATTGACGCGACACTTGCCCGCCATCAAGTTTTTTAACTTCTCCGACCTCTTCAATCAGAAGACCTTTAGGCACTCGTATCCAGCGATCGATCGCGTAATCCTTCATCGCAGTTACTGTAATCAAACGCTCGGGCGGATTACTTGCAAGAGTCGAAGTGATGACCTCACCAAAATTAATGTTTTGCGGCTGCACATCGAAGACTGGCTTGACGAAAGCCTTGACACCAAGAGTCGCCTTACGCTCGAGAAAATTACCGCGCAAAGTAATCGTTGCCGACTTATCTCTTTTATAGCGTGATCCATCGAAGGTAGCGCGAACAAAGCCCTTAGCCCCACCCGGTATTGGCTCGTTCAACGGCCAGACGTCGCCATAAGTCGCTGTATCCCATGCTGGATAAATCGAAGCGTTGGTGCAACCGCAGGACACGTCAATCTCGGCGATAGTAATCGGGTCGCTACCGACGGCTTCGAAAGGGTATTCGAGGTCATAGGTATGTTGCTGATACACCTCGCCCAAATCATGGTCGAGCCTGTCGAATCGGAGGTCACTTAAAGACGGCTCTCCGTCAAGGGAACGCTGACCACAGGCTGCCAAAAAGAGGACTGTGCCAATCAAAACAAAAAGGTTCGTGTACTTCATTACTAGTGGGTGGTCGGAGTCACTCCGAATATCTGAATCTTACGCGTTACGGGCACTTTTTTCCCGTCAAAGTGGTGAATTAAATCAATAATCAACTCACCGCTGAAAGCCCCTGGCTTGCTTGGTGGAGTTATCGACAACTGCAAACGAAAACGCTTGCCGTCTTCTAACTCTTGGACACGTACTATAGTCTGTTCGATGCCTTCGATTTCGGCCTTAAGCACCTCAATACTGCCAGAGTTTGCCCCGAGGTCAACCGCAGCGAAACTAGCTACAGCCATTGGGACTTGTCCGAGCAACAATTTACCATTTGGCTCGACGAAAATGGGTGGCTTCGTTGAATACCTCACAATAGAAACAACGTGAAAGTTGTCGTGGTCACTGCGCAAACTAAATGTAGCTGTTTGCGAGCCTTGCTTGGTCTGCGCCGGCAAAACCAAAGTAATGTTTTGGCTCAGAGCTGGTAGCGCATTAACCGGAAGCTCTACTTGCAGAGGGGGAGAAACGGACAACACTTCGACGAAGGTGAAGGGCTCTTGCCCCGTAAAATTTACGTTGATGCGCTGCTCTGACAAACCATCGCTTTCTGGGAATAAGATACGCGCGGGCTGCTGACGAAACCAATTATTCAAAAAAACACTAACGTCGAGTGCAACGCTTTGTGGGTCGTCGTCAAAAAATATCTCGGCTCCGGTTTTTTTAGTACCTTTGAACCCAGCCGTATTAAAGTCGATCTCGATGAAACCTGATTCGTTTGCGGCGACCTCAGCCGGCAAACTGCGGTTTTCACCTGCGACGATGACCCGTGGGTTGATACACCCACATTGTGTCTGAATCCGGGTAATTACTGTTGATTTGCCGCTATTGTTTAAGAACGGGAACTCGAGCAGCAAGTGCTCACCAGCCCAGTGTGCACCAAGAGAATGCTGGGTGTTCCCAAACTGTAGAGGGCTCTGCTGACCAGGATTGCGGCTACAAGCGATTAACAACAGCGAACAGACTGTTATCAAGAGTTTGGAGTAAAGGGATTGCTTAAGCATGTGGAATACACCAATATAAAAGAGTGCGTGCCCCTCTGCCTACCCTTCTACTGAGCTTAGTTGTTTTTTGCTTACCAGCCTGCCAGTCTTGTCCGCAAGCTGCGCTAGCCTTAGTCGAACGCCCCGACTTCAGTTCTGCTGAGAAATGTGCCAAAAGTTTCTTTGCAGCGCTAGCAAATGATGCTGCTCAAGCCGAGTACACATGCTTCGCGCGCGAGCTAAAGCGTAATTATGGTGCAACCTTTGATGCTTATCTGATTAATCGTCCACACCTCGATGAACAACTTGGAAGCACTCGAAAATATGCTTTCAGATTAGAAGTAATGTCGAAAGAGAACAGCGCCGACGGCAAGGTGCTCATTTGGTGGGGATACAACAAGCGTCGCATCATCGGCACCGTTTGCGTGGCACAGCATTTTTTCTCTGTGGGCTCCCAAGAAGGCGAATATGGTGCTCTACTTGATTTTGCACCGCGAAACTTTATCGACGCGCAAGGCAATCGATTGATTATCGACCTCAGCGATCCAATAATTCGCAGTCTACCCGACCACGAAAAACTTTCTTCATTCACTATCGGTAGCGAATGGAAAATAGCCGACTTCGTCGAGCCACCGCAGTCTTAAAGCTCGAGTTCGAAACTATCTTGGTTCGGTAATACCTGAGCCAAAAACGCGGTAGCGCTGGCCAGTGACGAATCAGGCGCAACAGCCGTCGCCGAAACCATTTCGAGTGATTCACCTAGCAGGTCGATTAAGTTATGCTCGGCGATTGACTTCATTACGCGCTGCGCAAACATACGCGTGCCTTCAGGCCCCGTGTGTGGCAACATTGCTATCAACGAATGGTCGACAACGTGCGCGGCTACATCTACGTCGCGAGTGTCTAACAACAACAAGCCAGCCAACTCAAGCAACACGTCTTGACTTATTTCTCCTTCCCAGCTGAAGGCTACAAGGCCTAATGGGAAACGAAAGCGCGCCGAACGTTTGAACTCTTCTTCGAGGCGATGATGCCAAAACTCAGGGGTATATAAACCCGTTTCGCTATCGGCCACTGCTTCGAGAAAGCGCTCTCGAGTTTGTGGTTCGCGACCTTTTAGAATGGCACCTAGAGATTCTGACAAGGCCTCGGTGTCGGCAACTGGTAAAGGATCGGGGCGAAATGAAGTTGGCGCACCAAACGGGGACGCCAAATGTTCAGCAAGATTCGCAGCGTCAACCGGCATTGCGATAGCCGCTTGAGCTCCGACAAAACGCGCAAGGCCATCGGCATGGTGGGCATCACCTGGGGTAAGTAAAAACAACAACGCACGATGTTCGCGCAAAAAGTTAAGCGTGAACTCGTGAATAGACAGTGGTGCCATGAAGGTTGGGTCAACCACCACCAGGCCATCAAAATTTCCGCCTTGCAACTTGGAAGAGTCGTCACAGACATTCACTTCTGAGACAGCATTGCCAGCGATTTTGGCTGCTGCGTGACAAGCAGCAATCACTTCGGCATTAGCAGATAAAACAAACAGTGGGCGTGTAGGCATTTTTATGATGGGAATTCGGCGTTATGGTGGACGGCTTGGATGTCGTCGTCGTCTTCTAGCAAGTCGATGATGGCCTCAAGCGATGTCGCTGCAGCTTGGTCGATGGCGACATAATTGTCTGGAATATAGCGCAGTGCAGCATCAATGACTTCATACCCCGCCGCATCAAAGGCCTGCGTCAAATCCATGAAGGATTCCGTGGGACCATCGACACCAAATATTTCTTCTTGGTCAGTGGTGACATCTTCGGCGCCATTTTCAAGCGCAACTTCCATCAACTGCTCTTCGTCAACACCTTCGCGGCTTAACGCAAAAACTGCTTTACGATGAAACATATAACTTACGGTACCATTATTGGCAATTGAGCCCCCACGTTTTGCCATCGCGGCACGCACGATGGGCGCAGTACGATTACGGTTGTCGGTGAGAGTTTCAATCATCACGGCCACTCCGCCGGGAGCGTAACCTTCGTACATCACCTCTTCAAGCACCTGACCTTCTAGTTCACCGGCGCCCTTCTTTATTGCACGGTCGATTGATTCTTTAGGCATGTTATCGGCCTTTGCGTGATCAATCGCATAACGCAATTTTAAATTCATTGACGAATCACTGCCACCTTCACGCGCCGCAGCCATTAGGTGCTTCGCCCATTTAGAGAAGGTCTTGCCGCGCTTTGCGTCTTCTTTAGACTTTGTGCGCTGAATGTTTGCCCAGTGTGAGTGTCCTGCCATGTTGTATTTACCGACACTAGAATACAACAATCCGACACTAATCCCAAGTCGTGACAATAAAAAATACAAGGTTGGCAAAAAAGCCAACCTTGTATTGAGAGCGGAAATAAGCGGTTTAGCGCTTGCCCCACTGATGGCCACGACGAGCCTTGTGACGACCATACTTCTTACGCTCAACCATTCGTGAGTCACGCGTAAAGTGATCGGCAGCAGCAAGAATTCCGTGCGAGTCTGGATAACAGGCAAACAAAGCACGTGCTAGGCCCATGCGAATGGCGCCAGCTTGGCCGGTCATTCCGCCACCGTGAGTGTTAACAAAAACGTCAACTTTATTCATTGACTTCAATGAAACAAGTGGTGAAAGAGCGACTGAATGATCACCAACGCGATCAAAGTAAACGTCTAGTGGCTTGCCGTTAACGACTACCTCGCCCTTACCGGGACGGATGCGTACACGAGCTACAGCATTCTTACGACGACCAGTGCCCCAGTAAAAACCGTTAGCAGCTGCTTGGCCAGTGCGGCCTGTTGGGTCAACCTGAGGTACTTCTTCGACGGCGACGTCTTCTGTTACTTCTTCGGCTGGTGTTGTTGTATTTTCAGTCATCTTAATTAGTTAATGCTTAGAGCTTGTGGTTGCTGTGCTGCATGAGGATGCTCGGCACCACCATAAACGTGTAGCTTAGTTAGCATGTGACGGCCCAACTTATTCTTTGGCATCATGCGCTTAACCGCTTTGATGACGATTTCTTCTGGCTTTTCGTCAAGCAACTTAGCAAATGGTACTGCGCGCTGACCACCTGGGTAGCCTGTGTGATGAACATAAGTCTTTTGCTCGGCTTTATTGCCTGAGACGTGAACCTTAGCCGCGTTAACAACGATAACGTTGTCGCCGCAGTCGAAATGCTTAGAAACTGTAGGCTTGTGCTTACCCATAAGGACCACAGCAATTTTAGTTGCCATGTGACCAAGAGTAGAACCTTCAGCATCAATCACGTGCCACTCGCGGGCGATGATTGTTGACTTTAAATGTGGTGTAGTAGGACGCATCTAACTGATGAAGCGGGACATCCGCTTATTAGGGTCGGATATTGTAGTGTTAAACCATGCTTAGGGCAAGGGGGCAATCACAAGATAACCGTGGATGTCTACCGAGTAGCGAATTCCGTCTAAATAACTACGGTGGCTATCTTTATGTTCTCTGCCTGCATCACAGCTAGCCGTGGACCACAATTCTAGCATACTCCTCCACTGCTCTGCGCCATGCTCAATGGGGGCACGCAATGGGTGGCGCTCGACGAATGCCAAATCTGAGGACGGTAGCGCTTCGTCGGCGTAGGGTTCACGCATCACTACCCCACCATCACGGTGCACATTTAACACCAACCACCCATCCGTTGCTGATGGCGTCCATATTTCGATGGTGGTTGGTGGCGCAAAGTAAATGAAGCTTGCTGCTGCGAGAAGCACAGTCATGCTCGTGGCTTTTATTGAATGACGATATGTGGCGAAAATAGCAAATAATAAAATTATGGCTAAGAAAAACAATGCTTGGTCGTGACTGTCCGAATGAGCGAACAATGCTGCTGGTGCAAAAGAGTCTGGCAGCGGAAGACAAGTGTTAGCGAATGCACTGCCAACGCGATCGCTTAACATCAATGATGAGGTGGACGATGCTTGGTCAACACCCAACGTTTTGAAAATATTAATCGATGGTAATGATTGCTGTAACCCTGTTGCCGAAAAAATGGCGAGCAACACATTCAAGCACAAGTAATAAACATAAGCGAGGCGCAGGGCTTGGTGTCGCGCTAACATTGGCGCGACCGCCATGGCTACGACACATAAAATTACTGCGTGCCACCATGAGCTGTCACTACGCAATTGCTGTAATGCAAAAGTAATGGCGTAAAGCACCAACACGTGACGTGCAATTGCAATGTGTCCACGCAGCAATTCAATGCTTAAGGACACCAACAGCGCCTGCGTCGGCGTAATAAAATCTGGTGCGACCGCTGCCAGCGCCAAGCAGACAAACTCGACTAAACGCCATCCGAAGGTGCCGTGAGCCGAATTTGAAGTGGTTTGCATTTAAAAGATGTCTTTCTTTAACGCCATAGGCTTACCTTGGCGATCGAAAACTTTCACTAGTGGGTCGTCTAGCACAACCCGTCCGACCCCCACTAGGTTCGGAAATTGTTTCATTACTTGTGCGAGACGGTAGCCCTTGCGTTCAAGGGTCAACGGACGCTTGTTGGCATCTACGCTGAATGGGTCGGGGGTAAGCGCAGAACGCCCCCACTCTATTTCGAGTCCGTCAGCGGTAACGAAGGTAAGTGGTGGCACAATAGTAGTTGCTGAAGAACGGTAATCGGCCTGCTGCTGGATGGCAACAATGTTTAACTTAGTAAGCGATTTGAGTTGGTCGACCTCTGGGAAGATGCGCACGGCCTCTTGCAACAAACCGGAAGAGCTCATGTCACCAAATGCCGGCATCTCGACACCTTTCGGGATATTGATGCTGAGGAACAGTTTAAGTTGGTCATCAGAAAACCCTGGTGGCAGCGCGCGCCCTTCTTTTGACAGCAAACCTGTGGCCATACCATTTTGGCGAATCACAAGAGCTGGAATTAGCGATTTGTAGTACAGGCGGACGCCATCAGGCATCGCAAGATGAGCTTCGACGGTACGCGGGTCAACCCAGGGTATTTTTCGGACGAGACCTTCGATTTGATTGAGGCTTTCTGGATTATCAAGATCGAGCTCAGTGGCAGATGCCATCGCAAAGTCAAACATCTTGCCCCATTGCAGAGGCAACGGTTGGCCGACTACGGTAGGCACTTGGTCGACGCGGAACTTAGAAATATCTCGTACACTGCTCGAGGAATCAGAACATGAGGCGCAAACACTGGCGACGAGAACGACGGCGGCGGCGAGAAAATTATGGGAGGAACGGTGCATGACAGAATGCATTCCCATGTTCTACCTTGACCGCAGCCCCTATTCCACCCATGCTATGAGTATGTCCAACTTAGGACCCTCCCATTTCAAAGGTTTCGAGCTGTCGAACTTCCAGCGCCGTGCTGCAGCTGCCCTCGACACCGACCACAACATTTTAGTTGCCGCACCGACTGGTGCCGGCAAAACTTTGGTTGCCGAGTATGCGATTCATCTCGCTACTTCGCAAGGCAAACGCTCGCTTTACACTGCGCCAATCAAGGCCTTATCGAATCAAAAGTTTCGCGACTTTACCGATGACGAAGCTATCCCTAGCGTTGGTCTGAGTACTGGCGACATCAGCTTGCAATCCGATGCGCAAGTATTGGTGATGACCACCGAAATTCTGCGCAACACTCTAATTGAAGACGCTGAATCGCTGTCTGATGTCGGAGTAGTAGTTTTTGACGAAGTGCACTTCATGGATGACCCTGAACGCGGGTCGGTATGGGAAGAGACTCTGATGTTTCTCCCGAAAAATGTGATTATTGTGGCGCTGTCGGCAACTATTGCCAACTTAGGTCAATTCGCGGCATGGCTCGAGCGAGTGCGCGAACGCCCGATTACTGTAGTTGAAGAAACGAAGCGGCCTGTGCCGCTCAAGCACTATTTATTTCACCCTAAAGCAGGCATTTTTGGACAGCACCGTCTAAAGCAAATCATCAAACGTTTTTCGGATCAATCGCGCAATCGCAACTTCAAGCAACGCGACGACACCGAATTACTGAACAATATTATTGATCGCAACAATCTGCCTGCTTTATACTTTTGTTTTTCGCGAAAACTAACTGAAAGCAAAGCGCAACGCACTGCACGCAATCGCTTCTTGACTAGTAAGGACGAGCGCAAGCAGTTCGACGAGATTTGGCAGCAAGCCAAAAACGAATTTCAGTTCAACGACGAGCGCGGACCCATGGCGAGCTTGCATGACATCCTCGAACGCGGCATCGGCTATCATCATGCCGGCATGCTGCCGCAGCAAAAAGAAATTGTTGAGCGTTTGTTCTCGAAAGCCCTCATCAAGATTCTGTACACCACCGAAACTTTTGCGATGGGTATCAATATGCCCGCACGCTGCGTGGTGTTTGATTCGCTAATGAAATTCGACGGCGTCGATTTTGACTACATGCGTACCCGCGATTATCTGCAAATGGCAGGTCGTGCAGGCCGCCTAGGCATGGACGACGAGGGCTTGGTTTATAGCGTGCTCGAATTTGACGATGTCATGGGTGCGCCGATTCATCGTATTCAATCGGGTGGTGTCGAACCAATAACCTCACGTTTTAATCTCGACTATGCCACCTTGGTTCATTTGCATGGCATCGCTGGTTCTGAACAAGCAACCAAAGTATGGGAGAAATCTTTCGCGGCTTACCAAGCACGTGAACATTCTAAGCAACGCGAAGAACGCAACCGTCAGCGCATGCGTGCGGTTCTCAAAAAGCGTTTTGAGTTTTTAAGTGCGATGGGCTACATTGGCGAGGGCACCGAGATTCTCAGTCGTGGACGCACTAGCTTGCATTTATTCGGTTACGAAATTCAATTAACCGAAATGCTGTACGAAGGCATCTTTGAAGACATCGCGCCTGAAGCATTATCGGCGATCGTGGCAGCGACTATTCACCAAGGACGCCCACGTGACACTTACCCGACGCATGTGTTGCGCCCTATTCAAGGGCTATTTCGCCAGGCGAAACGCGTTGTCGATTACGCTCGCGAGCAAGAAGAATTGGCCGGCCTAACTCCGACGATTAAGCAGCTCGACGAATCGATGTCCGCAGCAATTTACGAATATGCTAACGGCTGTGATTTTTATCGACTCGAAAAATTCACTAGCGCGGCGCCTGGAGACTTTGTGCGCATTGCAAGAATGACGGTGCAGTACTTACGCCACCTGCAGCGTTTACTCAAAGACTCAGACCCGAAGCTTGCCGAAACGGCGAAGCGTGCGGTCAAGCAAATCTATCGCGGCCCTGTTGACGTTAGCGCCGAGCTCGGATTAAACAATCAAACTTTTGACTCGAGCAAAACTGCACGAACCGGCGAAGAATCGGAGTGAGCGATTTTTAGTGGCAGGGCACATAAAGTGTATTCGCCATCAGTTGCTGCACGTAAATCAATTCCTTCGAGAATAGCCATCTGACTGTGCGCTATTTGCTGGTGCGCCAACAGTTGCTTGCAGTCAAAGGGGTCGACGGACGGTGTGTCAATGCCTACTAACAGTACCTGACGTTGTTGAAGAAATTCAACTAACTCTACCGACAGGGAATTGAAGCTTGTATTGAAAACGGTTCGTTCGTTGTTCGAAGACGTGCGAAACAGTACACGCGGCTGATTGATTTCACATTGGACATCAGCCACTTCAATACGTGCGCCCGGTTTAACTGCGACACTAACGACTTGACAGGCGCCGTAATATTTATTCAGATCTACCTCGTCAATACCGCTACCCGCTGCCGAGTAATGGTTTGGCGCATCGGTGTGGGCTCCAAGATGAGTGGTTGCCCGGATCGAACTTAAGCCGATATTATCGTCGGCATTAATGTCACAACTAACCTCGCGGCTGAAAGGAACATCACCTGGCCACACAGCAAGGTCTTCGTCTATCAACGGACTGATATCGATTATTTTCATTCGCTAAAGGCCGCCACTACTTTAAATTCAACAGCGATTGGGGTCGGCAGATTGCGAATAGAAAGCGTAGTACGCGCAGCCTGAATACCCGTAAAGTGCTTACTGTAAACTTCATTGTATGCCGTGAAATCGCGGTCCATGTCTATCAAATATGCAGTAACATCAACGACATCAGCTAGTGTTAAGCCACTTGCTTCGAGTACTGCTTTGATGTTCGCCACCACCTGTTCGGTCTGGGCCGCTACATCGTAATCGCGGGCATCGCCATGGTCATCAATGATTGGACCACCTGGTATTTCGTTTGTGCGTGGAATACGTGAGCCGACGCCAGACAAGAACAGTAAATTACCGACGCGTCGCGCATGAGGATAAGCTCCGACTGGGTCTGGGGCCTTATTGGTGTTAATGATTGAATCTGACATCTTTTTATTTTGACAAAATGTTGCGGTCGCCACGATAAACATCGGAACTGTCTTCGTCGTACTCGAATAGCTGCGAAGATTTCTCTTGAGGTGTTAATGACAGCAAGGCTTGACCGGTGCCCCACACCGCTTCGTATCCTAATAGTTGACCTCGGTAATTATTGTTTTCGCCCATCACCGCCGCTAGCCACCACATTGCTTTCATGCGCTGTTCGCCGTGAGCTTCTGCAGCAAATTGACGCGCGAGCTGCGAAACATCTTCGAGGCGCCCTTCGCTGAGTAGTTCAAGTAGCTTGCGGTTCCATTCGTCGTCTTTTTGTGAATGAATACGATCATCTTGCGGATCGATGTCGGTGGTGAACATTCGATTCGACAAGGATGTCGAAACCACAACCGCAACTTTTTTACCACTTGCTTCGATAGCGTCGCGCGCCGCCTTACCAAGCACGATGGT
>JAPYTC010000011.1 GCA_029941685.1 Planctomycetota bacterium
GCCGGTGGTCGCGAGTTCGAGTTTATTCTGCAAGAGTGCCATCGTGAAGTTACGACTTTGGGCAACAAATCCTCCGACACAAAAATGTCAGAGATGGTTGTAGCAATGAAGTTATGTGTTCAACAGTTGAAAGAGCAGGTCGCTAATGTCGAATAGCGGACGCTTAATCGTGATTTCGGGGCCGACTGCCTCAGGCAAGTCGACGCTCTGGAAACGCCTCGTGTCTTACTCAAACGTTGACTTTTCGGTAAGTGCAACTACGCGCGGCATTCGCACTGGCGAGACTGACGGAAAAGATTACTCCTTTATTTCCGTAGAAGAATTTAAACAACGCATCGATAATAACGAATTTCTAGAATACGCTACGGTTCATGCTAATTACTACGGCACATTGCGTGCCAACGTAGAGGCTTCGTTAAATGCGGGGCGTGATATTGTGTTAGAAGTAGACGTGCAAGGCGCCCAACAACTTGCGGACTGTGGCTTGCCAATAGTGTCGATTTTTGTTGTGCCACCATCACGTGAAACACTAATCGAGCGATTGCGTAATCGCGGTACCGAAACCGAAGAACAAATCGCTACACGTTTAAAGGCGGTCGATCACGAATTGGGTTTCGCTAAAGATTATGATTACCAATTGGTAAACGATAACTTCGAAAGAATGCTTGCTGAAACAGAAGGCATCCTTGGTTACTCAGTTGAAAACAGCAATGGCTAATATTTTGCTTGGCGTTACGGGGTCTGCCGCTTGTTTTAAAGCCGCGGCATGTGCTTCGCAGTTAACTCAACAGGGGCACCATGTGCAAGTTGTATTAACGCCGATGGCACTCGAGTTTGTTAGTGCTTTACAGTTTTCATGCTTAACAGGTGTGCCGGCGATTAGTCACGACGATTCACAAACCGATCCTGCCGGAATGGAACACATTTCACTGGCCCGCGAAGCAGATTTGATGTTAGTGATGCCAGCTACAGCCAATACTATCGGGCAAATTGCTAATGGCTTGGCAAGCAATCTGTTAACCACATTGGCATTGGTGGTCCGCTCCGACATCCCAAAATTATTGGTGCCAGCGATGAACCCCGACATGTATGCCCACCCCGCAGTGCAACGCAACTTAAAGCAAATGCAAAGTGATGGCTGGCAGCAGCTCGGCCCAGCTGAAGGCCCAACCGCCTGCCAAGAACTCGGGGCAGGGCGACTGCTCGAAGTAGACGACGTCCTTAAAGTTGTTGCTGAAGCATTAAGCTAATGGCGCGTTTTTTAGTCACAGCGGGCCCAACACGCGAAGCAATCGACCCGGTGCGCTATTTATCCAACCGTTCTAGCGGCAAAATGGGCTACGCTATTTGCGATGCACTTATTGCTTCCGGGCACCAAGTAGTTTTGGTCAGCGGCCCAACATCGTTGACAGCTCCTGCAAGTGTAGAGTTTGTCGCGGTTGAATCAGCCTTAGAAATGCTTGACGCGTGCCAGCAGCACTGGAGTCGGTGCGATGCGATGTTTGCAGTCGCCGCTGTAAGCGATTATCGCCCAGCTTCAACTCACGAGCAAAAGATGAAGCGCGTCGAAGATTCGCTTTCACTCGAGCTAGTTGCTAATCCTGACATCGTGAAATTATTGGCTGCCGATAAAGGGCAGCGTTTAGTTATTGGATTTGCTTTAGAGTCAGAGAATGGCTTACAACATGCCCGAGGAAAAATGGTGTCAAAAAACTTAGACTTCGTGTGTCTTAATACTCCGCAAGCACAGGGGGCCGACGTCTCCGAGTTGACCCTTATCAGCGATACGGCACAGTGGTTGTTGGGGCCATGCTCAAAGCCATCTCTTGCAACCAAACTCGTAGAAGCTATACTTGAAAACAGCAATGTCTAATCGCCAACAATCAGTAATTTTGCTCCGCAAGGCCGCGTTAGCAATGATGGTTTTTGAATGGATCCAAATAGCGGCGGGGTCGTTAGAGATTTCGAGCAATTTGGTTCTTGCGTGTGTAGTAGTTATTCCGTTCCCTTTTTACGCGGCTTTGCTGTGGCCACTCAAGCGTTTTGCGAGCGACGAAAAGATCCATAAATATGTCATGGGCTGTTTAGCGTTTCGCGCATTTATGGTTATCATCGGAAACGTCTTTGCAAACGAATTGTTGCGCATAGCTCCGCAGTTCTTTATCGGAATCATTGCGATGATAATTGTTGTAAAGTTTACTCCCAACAGTTTTGCGCTTAAGTTCGGCCTTGCCCAAAAAGGGTTAGTAATACCCGCGGTCGCTTTGTTTTTACTTGCTGGCTTCGTTCCGCCTTCAATTCACAAAACTGAGGTATCGAGTCAAGAATACTCGGCAGATGCGCCAAACATCGTCTTGATAAGCTGGGATACCGTCCGCGCCGATGTATTGTCACTGTATGGTGGCACTGGTTTAGACACACCTAACCTCGATAAGTTTGCCGCACGAAGTGTTGTTTTCGAGGATGCTGTTGCGCATACTCCAATCACCGGTCCGGAGCACGCGGTGATGTTAACCGGCTTGCTACCGCCAAGTAATGGCTTGCGAGCTAATGTGTTATCGATGCTCCCAGAATCCGTAATAACCTTGCCCGAGAGGTTGTCTGAGAAAGGTTACGCGACCGGCGGTTTTGTCTCGTCCTATCCAATGTTGGGCCGCTTTGGATTGCAGCAAGGTTTCAGCGAATACAACGATCGCATGAATAATCATCCCTTGCTTCGCTTCAAGCAATTGAGTCCACGCGAGGTGTTTTGGTCAGGTTTATTATATCCCTTATTGACGGGCTCCCCAAAATCATTTACTGCAGGTCCGATTGTTCAAGAGCGTGCGGTAGACTGGTTGAACCAACTAGAAAGCGAGCAACCGTATTTTATGTTTTTACATCTATACGATGCGCATGCGCCATATACGCCCACGCCAGAATTTGAAAAAGTGGCTCTCGAAAGAATTAATTCGGCGCAGCCGTCCGCGTTTGACAAAAATGATGCTACCGAGATGGCAAAGTATCGCGCCGAAATCGCAATGTTGGACAGCTTCTTCGGGGACTTGCTAGTCGAATTAGAAAAGAAAGATCCAGGTTTAGAAAACACGCTATTGATTTTTACATCAGACCACGGTGAGTGCTTCGGCGAGGGCGGAATTCACTACAACCACGTGCCATCTTTGTTCGAGGCCACTCAGCATATTCCGCTGGTTATCCACTTCCCGAAGAATGCTGGGGCGGGTATGCGCGTAACAGAAACAGTCACTCACCTCGATGTGTTGCCAACCTGCCTGTACGCAGCAGGCAGCGATTTAGAGTCAGTGCCACAAGATGTAGCTTCCTATCCGTTGCAACTTGCATATTCGCCCAACGGGATGGGCTACGAGGTGCGCGATGTTTACCTTGAGGCTCAACAAACAACGCTCGGCGAAGAACGTTTGCGTGGCTGGCGTACAGCTAATTACAAATACCTGATTAGCCGCGGCGGCGACGAACAACTTTTCGACTACAACGTCGACGAGGTTTCAAGCCTGCTTGGCGAGCAGTTGCAGTTGGCGTCCGATATGAAGGCAACGTTGCTGAATTTTTTCGAGGCTCTACCCATTGTCGACGGCACAAATGCTGCGGTTTCAGCGCAAGATGAGCGCGCGATGGGAGAACTTGGATACACCGAATAAATCCACAAAATCAGGGGTTTTAGCCGATTCATGCTTTCATTAACAGCACGTTGAAATTACGATAATGTATCAGTGGCTACCTCCCGCAAGAAGTCAAAATCAAAAAAGGTTAAATCCAGGAAAAAGAATTCGGCAAACCAAGAATTCGGATTTATCTTTTCAGGATTTAATGCTGTCCTTTCACTTATTGGTGCAGGGCTGATTTTCCTATTCAATGGCATTAAGTGGCTATTTGAGTCAACACTTGACGCCCTCTATGGCAATCGAGGGCGCCAACCTTTAGGGATTGCTCTTGCCTGCCTTTCGTTCTTCGTACTCGGCGCATTACTTAGTTACGAGAGCGGTGCCCGCGACGGGAACCTATGTGGGGTTCTTGGTTACAGTGTTGCTGATACGCTGTTGTTCTTTTTTGGAGTGGGTGCATTCGTCGCACCATGCTTTGGTGCATTTTGGGGAATCGCCCGATTGGCGCGCGAAGAAAGTAGCGGTTACGCCGGATTTAAATTGGTCGGCATTTGTCTGCTAAGTCTGTCGGTTTCTTTTATTGGGCATGGCTTAGGCGACACAGCGCCAACAAATATTTTCATGAAAGGGCAAGGCGGATGGTTAGGTAATAGTTTCTACCCAACTCTTGCCGAGGTGTTCGGCCCGCTGGGCACCACAATTGTTATCACATTTTTGGTAAGCCTGTCTTTATTGATGGCAACCGAATGGGTGTTCGTTCCATTGGTGCGTGATCTGCTAAAGAGTGGCGCCGATAAACTACGTCAGCAAGATTTGCCATGGGGCGGCAACGACGACACAACTTTGATTGATGGGGCCAAGGAAAATCATGAAAAGGCTTCGCGTGGCATCACATCTATCTTTGGGTGGTTACGTAGTCAGTTTTCGACTTATGATGTCGCGAGTGATGGTTCTACCTCAGCCGCCGAGCCCGCTGCTGCTAAGCCAATAGAGCAACCCATCATCCATATCAGTGGCCCTGGGTTTGATGACGAGAATAATGGTCAAGACGATGTGTCGGGAGAGCCAATCCCGCAACAGCAAGTTATCCCGCAGCCAACTCCGGCGCCACAAGTAACACCATCATCGGCACCAGCGACTGAGACTGTTAGTACTACCGCAACAGTCACAGAGCCAGAAAGGCGTGCGATTGATACCACTGATTATGTTTTGGCTGATATAGACGACTCTAGTGCAACTCAAACAGCACGCATCGAAGTCGAAGAGGATAAAGAGAAGCCTAGGCCGAAGCGCCATAAAAAACCGTCCTTGAAGTCATTGCCGTCAATTAACTTGTTGATAAAGGGCGATAACAAAGTCAGTATCGACAATCGCGAGGAGATTAAAGAGCTAGGGCTCGAGTTACAAGGCGTTCTCGATTCTTTCAAGCTTGACGGCACCGTCGTTTCGGCAAAACGGGGCCCCACTATTACCATGTTTGGTATTCAGCTTGCACCAGGCGTGCCGGTTGCGAAAATCAAAAGACACATGGACGATATCGGCCTCTCTCTGGGGACCGATAAGGTGCGCATTGTTTTCCCGCTACCCAATTCAAAGGCAGTTGGCATTGAGGTGCCGAATGCTGTTCAGTCATCAGTGCGCTTGCGTGATGTGTTTGAAAAATGTTCTGCAGAGCTAGCCAAGGCTGCGTTGCCGATGGTCCTTGGGCAGGGCGCCCTTGGTAGTGAATTGGTGGCCGACTTGGCCAAAATGCCGCATATGCTTATTGCTGGCACAACAGGTTCCGGAAAGTCAGTGTGCCTGAATAGTATTTTGGTGACTCTGCTGCTCACTCGAACCCCGGAAGAGGTTCGTTTGATATTGATCGATCCGAAGCAGGTCGAACTCGACGCATACTCGGGTATTCCGCACCTGATGTGTCCAGTGGTTACCGACATGAAGCGCGCGTCGTTCATCCTGAACTGGACCGTGCAGCAAATGGAAAGTCGATTAAGCACCTTCCGTCGTGCCAAGGTGCGTAACATTGCCGACTACAACGCAATCGGCCGCAAGGGCTTGCAAAATATTATGGGCGAACGTTACGACGAAATCGATTTCCCTGATTCATTTCCGTTTGTGGTTTTAGTTATTGACGAGCTTGCAGATTTGATACTGCAACATAGGAAAGATGTAGAGACAAGCATCAACCGAATTGCTGCAAAAGCTCGTGCGGCAGGCATTCACTTGATTGTTGCGACCCAGCGTCCGTCGACCGATGTGGTGACGGGTCTGATTAAAGCAAACTTGCCAGTGCGCATGTCGTTCCGCGTGAATACTAATACTGATAGTCGTGTGATTCTTGACGAAGCTGGCGGTGAAAAACTCTTGGGCAACGGTGACTTCTTGTATCGTCCGCCAGGGGCTGATGCAAACAAGCGCGGTCAAGGTGCGTTCATTGACACACCCGAAGTAATAGCTATTTGCGACCATTTACGCAAAAACGGAACCGCTGAATACCTCGAGGTTCTCGAGCAGGGTAGCTTGCTTGGCGGCAGTACGGCCGAATGCGATGACGAGTATTGGGAAGAAGCCGTTGAGTTCGTGTTGAAGTCAGGGCGTGGTTCAGCTTCGCTGCTTCAGCGGAAGTTTAAGGTGGGCTATAGTCGCGCAAGTCGTTTAATCGAGGACATGACAGAGCATGGTATCCTAGGTGAGCACAACGGCGCGAAGCCCCGTGAAATTCTTATCACTGCCGAGCAGTGGGAAGAAATAAAAAAGAAATGACTTCTGCGACTAAACAAATCAATGTAGCCCTGGTTCACCTAGGCTGCGCTCGAAACCTAATTGACTCCGAAAATATTTTGGGGCACTTGGGGGCTGGCGGTTACGCGCTCACCGGAGACGTCGACCAAGCAGATGTCGCAATTCTAAACACTTGTAGTTTCATTGGCCCTGCGCGTGACGAATCAGAAGCATCAATAAACCAATTGCTCGATGCCAAGCGTGCCGGGAATTTACGCGGGGTAATCGTGGCCGGCTGTTTGCCAGAAAAGTTTCGAGACGAGGTCATTGAAAAGTTTCCAGATGTTGACGCCTTTCTAGGGTTAAGCGATTACTCTAACGTAGCACGCATTGTTGAAGACGTGTTGAAGGGCCGCAAGGTTCATGAACTTTCAGGTGGACGTGCGCCGCAAGGTCAAGGCGAGTTTTTGCGATTATTGCAAACACCACGCTCTTACGCTTATTTACGTCCTAGTCATGGTTGCGATCACAATTGTGCGTTTTGCATTATTCCGCAGATACGTGGCGTGCAGTCATCCAAGCCAATAGACGCAGTAATCGAAGAAACGCGTTTGTTGGTTCAGCAGGGTGTCTGCGAGATTAATTTGGTTGCTGAAGATACCACTGGCTACGGCAAAGACTTCGGACGAGACGGGGCGCGCTTACCGGATTTAGTCGAAGCGATGGCGCAAGTTGATGGCCTCAAATGGTTGCGTGTAATGTATGCTTACCCAAACAATTTCCCGTGGCGCTTAACTGAAGTCATGAATCAATACGACAATGTGTTGCCGTATTTGGACATCCCAACCCAGCACGTGTCCACCTCTGTTCTCAAACGTATGTTGCGTGGCGGAACTAGCGAGTCAGTACGCAAAATAATGACACGCTTGCGCGATGAGGTGCCGAACATTGCATTGCGCACTACAGTACTCGTTGGTCATCCTGGTGAGGGACGTGCCGAATTCGAAGAGTTGCTTGAATGGATGAAAGAGTTTCGTTTTGAACGCCTTGGAGCGTTTGCATTTTCACCAGAAGCAAACACTCCTGCCGGCACTGACGATGACCGCTGTTCGCACGAAGAAGCTCTAGAGCGCCAGGGCGAATTGATGCAGTTGCAAGCCGAAATACATGCCGGCTTTCAGCAGAGCTTAGTGGGCAAAACAACTACGGTGCTAATCGACGACGCTAGTGGCGACACTGCAATTGGCCGTACGTGGGCAGATGCGCCAGAGGTCGATGGTGTTGTGCAAATTCACGACCCGCAACATAACCTGTCTACAGGTGCGATGGTCGAGGCTACAATAACCAGTGCAAGCGGCTACGACTTAGGTGCAGAGCTTGTAAATGGTTAACGATGATTGCTAAACAGGTTCCCAATTTAATTACCATGGCCCGCCTAGTGTTGGCCGTGATGGCGTTTTGGTTCATGTCAGATGTAATTAGGCTAAGCGAAGGCGACGCCGACACGGCATTGATAAAAGCCGCGGCCTTCTTCGCATTTTGGTTTTTCTTCACTGCTGCTGTAACCGACTGGCTAGACGGATTTCTCGCCCGTCGCTATGGATGGGTCACCGCGGTTGGTCGCGTTGCCGACCCAGTCGTCGACAAAATTTTAATCCTCGGCCTAATGGCATACTTGTCAGCAAGCAACAAGGTTTACGGCCTCGGTATTGACGGCGGCGACTGGCACGTAGTTATGCCAGTTTGGGCAGTAGTCCTGTCTTTGGGCCGCGAGTTTTTAGTAACAGCGCTGCGCGGTATGGTCGAGTCCGCGGGCAAACAATTTCCTGCCGACGTCTTTGGTAAAATAAAAATGTTAACCCAAGCGGTTTATGTTGGGATTGCTCTAGGAGCCTACGCGGGTATTCCAGATTTTCTACATTTTCCCGCATTAGGGTTGTTGCGCAGCCCTAATTTCTTCTTCGCCGTGTTTTGGTTGATGATTGCCATGACCGTTTTCTCTGGCGTTCATTACTGTATTAACGGCGCGCGTTTATTGTCTGACAATATTAATGACTAACCCATTAGAAGAGCTCCTTATCTACCTAGAACGGTTAGACGAGTTGTCAGCGGACGACAAAGCGCAAGCGGTAGCTTTAATTAGTGGTTGGGTGAACAGTCAAAGTTCCCGCCAAATAGTTAGCACTAATGGCATTCCATCGCAGTTCGATATCGTTGGCGAATCTCCCGCAATCCAAAAAGTGTTTTCGCTGCTCGCAAAGTTGACGCGTGCAGATATCCCCGTACTAGTTTTAGGAGAGTCAGGCACCGGCAAAGAATTAATCGCCAGCGCCCTGCATAAGTACAGCCCACGGCGCAAGAAAAAGTTGATCGCGGTAAACTGTGCGGCAATTCCTGGCAACCTTCTCGAGGCCGAAATATTTGGTCACGTCAAAGGCTCGTTCACTGGCGCACATAAAGACCGTAAGGGTTATGCCGAAGCTGCTGATGGCGGCGTACTGTTTTTAGACGAGATCGCAGAAATAGCATACGACTTACAAGCAAAACTGTTACGGTTTTTGCAAGATGGAGAGATTCGTGCGGTTGGCTCTAACGTAACAAAACATGTAAATGTTAGGGTGATTGCAGCGACCAACCGCGATTTATTGCAGCAAGTCAAAGACGGCAAGTTCAGAGAAGACCTATATTATCGACTTGCAGTGTTTACCTTATCGCTGCCGCCACTGCGAGAGCGTATGGATGATATAAAGCATTTAACAAACTTTTTTCTCAACCAGCAACAGCGTGATGGGCTTCCGTCCGCAGAAATCTCAGCCGAAGCACTTGAGAAATTATCTCAAGGAAGGTGGCCAGGTAACATTCGCCAGTTGCAAAATGAATTACTGCGTGCAGCAACTTTCGCAAATGAGGGCCTAATCGAAGTTACTGATCTATCCGAGACTCTATAAGCTCAATTTGTGCGCTAGCCGAGATACTATCTTCGAAGTTAGGGCGTGGCGCGATTGTTTTAAATGCAAAACTTAGTGCGAATGTGGCAATGAGCAATACGATGCCAAGTGCATAGGTGTCAACCAAAAAACGGCGGTCCCATTTTTTGCGCTCTTTGTAGAGCTGCGCAATTTCGTCACGCGAACGGAATTCACCAGCCCAGGCAAACAATCCATCTTCAGCGTGTTCTTCGGCCTGCTGTTGCAAATCTTCAAGTGCACTTTCCATTTGCTCCGCGCGGTAGCGCTGCAGAAGGTCGTGCTTGTCACGGGCTATGTCAGAGACGGAAGGCATATTAGAGAACAGTAGTTAGTTTGCGAATCACAGCGACACAGGCGAAGACTGCCAATGTGCCAACAAATAATCCTAGCCCAATGTGAAAGAACAATTTCGCAACACGTCCCGAAAGTTTGTCGTATAAAGTTTCTGGCGGCGCAGGAATGTCTCCGCGTTGCACAGCCTCAATATGCAATAACTGGAAAACTTCGCGCCGAACTTGGTCCGCGGCTTGCTGTTTCACGAGTTCGGGTATCTCGTCGAATTGGCTAATGTTGATTTCTTTTACCACGGCGCTGCCTCACGGTAACGAGCGATTTGCTCAGAGGTAATGATAACCAGAGTAGAGAAGATTAATCCGAGTATAACGGCAACCAATAAGTTGACCCACAGAATCGGGAAATAAGGCTTGGTCGCTTCTACAGGCGCTTCAGCTGTCATTAAGAATGAAGCAGTGCGCGACATGTAGAGCTCGAGTTCAGCGTGCCGATCACGTTGCTGACGTAATGTCTCACGAACGTTGCGTAATTGAGACTCAAGAATTTCGCTATCTGACCTAAGACGATTGAGGCTGCGGAGCCGCGCTTGGGATTGGTCGAGTAAGTTCGTGTAGTGAGCGTTTTTGACTTCCAGGTCGGCTTCATTGACTGTGAATTCTGCGATGCGCGACTCGAAAGCAGTGCGCATGCTGTCACTGCTGAAAGTACGGGATCCCTCGACTGTCGCGGTTTCGGAAGCGAGTTGACTATTAAGCAGGTCAAGCTTATTGTGCAGGGCGATAGCCTCAGGGCTTTTGTCGGTGTACACCAGCTTAGTACTTTCAAGCTCTAGTTCGGTTGCAGATATTTGGCCACGAATTTGGTTAAGGCGTGGGTTTTGGACTTCGGTAAATCCGGATTGCGTAAACTCTGGTCGCTGCTCATAGTTTTTAATAACCGCTTCGCGTTGTTTAACCAAAGTTGCGCGCGACGACATATTATTCTCTAGAGAATCTTGGAAGCGCGTAACGCGCGAATGGTATTGCGCAATTTCGGTAGTAAAATCAATGGAGCCGTTTGTCGCTAAAAAAGATTGCCGCTGCTGCTCGAGATCGGCAACAGATGCCGTTGAACGGTCGATGGCGGCGACAAGAGTTTGGACGTTTTCTGCGACTCGCTGCTTGGTCGTGCTATCTAGACTATCTCTAAATGCACGAAGATACGTTTCTGCAACTTGCCGAGCGACACGTGGCACTGGGTCGTAGGCGGAAATAACGATGAAGTTGAAGGTGTCGAGGTCGAACTTAACGTTCTTCTCTAGCCATTCGGAATTTCGGTCGTCAATTTGTGAAGCAACGGCTGTGCGCAATTCTGCCGAGTTGAGCACACCGAGTAGAGCCGATTGTGTCTCGGTGTTGGCGGTAGGCAATTTGGGTGCAGTCGGTAGGTTGCCAGACTCGTTAGAGAGGGACAGCGTATCGGACTGAGTAGGTAGATAGCACCGCGCTTGTGAGCGATAGGTTTCGCTCATCATGTTGGTGGTAACGAAAGCAGCCACCACAGCAACAGCCGTAATGACAGCTATTACATATAAGCGCTCGTAGATGAGCGCCATTGGACCTTTAGATTGGGGGCTCAAAATGGGTACCTAGCAGAAGAGGGTTTGTTTAAATCTTTGCCGTGCCTTATTTTAGAGAAATTGGCCAGAGGATTAAACAGCAAAGTGTACGACGAAAATCGCGTTTAGAAGTTCCTTATTCGCAAGAAATGTTATTTTGCGGAAAAATACATCTTTACCCCAGCTAATCGGCCTTTAATCGCGGGGAAAACGGCACCTATGCCCAGCAAGAACCGGTTTTTGCGGAATACTGAGAATATACTACCTAAGACGCCCCACAGCAGACCAGGGCATGGGAAATTGCCGACTAGAATGCTAAATGGCAGATGAAGAAGGCGACCAAGGAAGCCGTAATGCTTGAGTAGCACGAATGTTTCGTTGGCAGCGTTATTGTAAATCGCAGTAGAGTCGAAGCGACCAGTATTGAAAATGCGAGGAGCCTCATGGTGATCAACTTCTGCATCTGGGTCAAAAACAAGTTTAAAGCCTTGTGCGGATACGCCGAGGCAGGCATCCAGTTCGTATCTGAAGCAATCTCCGAGCAGTCTAGATTCAAATCCACCTTGATTACGTAGGGCAGATATCAGAAAGGTCATGTTGGCGCCGCGAAAGTGTTGGGACGGAACCACTTTTTCAGAGTGACGTGTGCTTTGATCGAGTATCAATCCGGGGAAAATAACTCTGTTTTGGTAGCGAGCACGCTTAATCTCTGGCTTTCCGTCAACCATGTTGATGGGTGGCCCCGCAACACCACCGATTTGTGGATCGGTTTCGTAGTGGCGCGAGATATTTTCCAACCAGAAAGGGCGCGCTATAGCATCATCGTCAATGAGGCATGCGACATCGCCGGTGGCAGCATCTAATAACGCGTTCTCGGCGACAACAATGCCGGGTTCGGTAAGCATTACTTTAACAATATTCAGTTTCGTACCACGGGCAATAAAATGATCGACTACAGCAACACCTTCGGGATCGAGATCGCCACGCAGCGACACCAGAACTTCATCAGGGCGGCGTGTCTGCAATTCAAGAGCCTCTAAGTTAAGGCGTAACAAATCAGGTCGCTTCAACGTAGGAAGAAAAATCGAAAACTTCAATTTGGAGGAATTCATTTTCTAACGTTGCTCCATGGCCGTTTTGTATGCATCGAGGTGCTGTTGAGCGGTATTGTGCCAGGTGAATTTAGCCGCATGAGCGAGACCACGCGCTACCATTTTGTCGCGCAATTCAGAGTCACTGCACAGGCGGAATAACGAATCGGCAATTTGCTGATGGTCGTGTGGGTCTACCAACAAGCCAGCGTCACTAGTAACTTCGGTTAACGAACAAGCATCCGCTGCAACTACAGGCGCACCACATGCCATGGCCTCGATGACGGGTATGCCGAATCCTTCGAGGAAAGAAACCAATGCGAATGCATCACACACACCATAGAGTCGAGGGATATCCTCGCTGTCAACAAAGCCAGTAAGGACGACATCTTTATCGTGTTGCTGTTTGCAAATGCGCTGCCACATTTCTTCAAACAGCCACCCTTGTGCTCCGGCTAAAATTAATTTACCCGAGTAACCTTGTTGTTTCATTATTTGAAACGCAGCACATAAGCCTTCGATGTTTTTGTTGGGCTGCAAAGTTCCTAGGTATAAAACAAAATTTTCTTTAACGCCATAGCGCTCACCAATGCGGATGCGATCTGCTTGTGGGTCTTTAGGTGGCTCGAGACCAGGAGAAATTCCGTGGTAGATTGCTTGGATGCGATCAGGGTCAATTTGAAAGTGTTCAACTATGTCGCGTTTTGAAAACTCTGAAACAGTAATCACACGATGTGCACGGCGCGCAGAAGGCGGTACGAGTTTCTGTCGATCAGCGACCCATTTTTTGGGTAAACCTTCTGGAGCGCGCAGGAATGCCAAGTCGTGAATGGTGACAACGCGCGCAGCCTTACGGGTGTGAGCCATTAAGTCGAAAGGACCATGCATCACATCATGCTGTCCAGCAAACCATTCTGTAGGGATGTGTAACCCGCGCAACAGCTGCGGCGGAACCTGAGTTAAAGAATGTTGCTCTATTCCGGCAATATCGCACGTTTCAAGCATTTTAGACTTGTGCTTGCCGCGAGTGAAATTAAAGAACAACTCGATGTCAAGCGGGCTCTCCAGTTGCTGTAGATTTTTTAGAAGCTCGAGTCCGTACACGTAAGCACCACCTTTGTGGTAACCAGAGAGTGCCATGCCAGTGGCGTCGAAGAGTAGCCTCATGAGCTGAGTGCAATGGTTTGACGGTACGCGCTGAAAGTTTCATGCGCACATTTATTCCAAGAAAAGTTTTTAGCACGGGTGAGCCCGGCTTGTCTCATCGTATCAAACATCTGGTCATCTTCGTCCAACTGTTCAATTAAAGATTTTAATCTGTCGACGTCATCAGCGTCAAAAAACTGTGCAGCATTACCCGCCACTTCGGGCAGAGAGCCGCGGTCTGAACATAGCACTGGTGTGCCGGCAGCCATTGCTTCGACAATCGGCATTCCAAACCCCTCGTAGCGCGAAGGCAGAACAAGGGCTCGCGCACCAGCGACTAATGGCGCGATTTGCTGTTGACTCACAAATCCTAAAAACTTAACACGGTCTTTGAGCTGTGGTAAATCATTCACAACTTCTTTGACTAGTTCCGACTTCCATCCA
This sequence comes from Planctomycetota bacterium, assembly GCA_029941685.1. Lineage (GTDB taxonomy): Bacteria > Planctomycetota > UBA1135 > UBA1135 > UBA1135 > JAPKEZ01. The sequence goes on from JAPYTC010000011.1 coordinate 13,886, forward strand.
GCTCGTCCGCCGATTACTAAGTCGGCATTTAGGCCAGCACTTAAAGCGAGGCCAAAAGCTCGCAGCAGCAACTCTATATTTTTCTTTGCCTCAACGGAACCAATGAATAAAAAGTATGGACGTGCAGCGACGCCTAATTTGCTTTTCACGTGAGCAATAGATTCTTCATCCTGGTAGGCCCCACGAAAATCTTCGCTGACGCCCATATAAACGACTTGGGTTCTACCGCGAGGGATGCTGTAATGTTTGATGAGATCTTCCCGCGTGTGTTCAGAGTTGCATATCCAATAATCTGCGCGGCTGGCTAGGCTTTGTGTGCCGTTCATCAAGTTGTGTACCCATTCATGCTTTAAGTATTGGGGATGGTGCAAGTACATCAGGTCGTGAGCGGTGACCACCAATTTGCTCGAGGTCTTGAAATTAAAAATAGGTTCGGGCGCATGAACGATGTCATGCTCGCCAGTGAAAAACTCGAGCCGGCCCAACTTCGCTAAAAAGTTTGGTGACGCCCACCAGTGATGCAAATCACTAGCCAATGGCTTTAGGTCTTGCAGCGCTTTCAGGTGCTTCGGGTTTAGGAAGGCAGTGAATAGCGAAAAGTCGGCGTCGGCGATGTGCTCCTTTAGCAATTCGGGGACCAAATTGTGCCAATAGGAATCGATACCACCGTAGTCAGTGGTGCGTGCAAGGCGGTGGGCTTCGAGTAATATCTTCACGAAATTAAATCGCTGTAATGAGCTTGGAGTTGAGCCCAGTGAGTAGCAGGGTCAAATTCTGTGCCGACCCATTTTCGCATGTTCTCGCCCTTAACGGATAAGAGCTTCATGTCATTCGCGATATAATGAAGTTTGTTAGCCAAATCATCCGAATTTTCTGATTGGAATGTCCAGCCTCGGTCTTCGGTAATAAGTTCTGGCACTCCGCCTGCATGCGAGGCGATGGATGCTCGCCCGCGGGAGCCTGCTTCGAGTACGGTGAGCGGTGAGTTTTCAGGCACACGTGACGGCAGTACTTGCAAATTTGACCGGCTGTAAGCCTCATTCATTTGTGAGGACGACAGCTGCCCGAGGAGTTTAACCTTGCTGTTCAAGCAGTAATGGGCCACCTTGTCTTGCAAATTTCCCAACTGATCTCCGCTGCCTGCAATCTCTGCTTCAAAATCATGAGTAGCATTGAGCTTGGCAAGAGCATCAATCAAAATATCAACGCCTTTCGAGGCAAATAAGGTACCCGCGAAGAAGATGCGCAACTTGTCACCAGGTAGTTCGCAGTGGGTCGTGGGCTGGATTGGCAACCTGTGAATCCGTGACTTAAATGTCGGTAGCTGGAGTCCGTCCATGAGTGCTTGCGTTGGACATAAAAACATATCCACAGCATCAAGTACTGTTCGCCGTGATTTTTCATGCTGAGGGCGATTTGCTAAATTAGCTAATAGGCCTTTAAAACCAGCGTTTCGGCACTGTGGAGAGGCATCCCAGTTGAGTGAAAAATCATGTACTGTCATTATCGATTTAGGCTTACTATAAAGGATAGTTGAAAAAACTGTTTGGCGGAAGTGGCTGCAATTATGGATATGAATCAGATCGGGGGAAACAGTTTCGATAGCTTGGGCCAGCATGCTGGCGAGCGGAGCATGGATGCCAAAGAAGTCACGGCGGCGCTGCAAAGGAGACCATGCCCATCGGTACTTGAAATTGTATTGCGAAGAGATATTGTCGCTGTCTATGGATGAACCAAGGCTAAAGAGGTGGTTTTCATCGCTTGATCCGCTGAGCTCGTTCAGAACCTGAGTTAGGTACTGGGTGGCTCCACCGTGAATGTGCGGAGAGTCGTGAAAGTGCAGTATTTTCATGTTTTAGCGGGCTAATTGATATTATCGGCATAATAATGGCCCGTAGCTGAGAAAAACCTGTAAAAAAATAATTCCTTAAAGTGTTTCTTGAGAGTAACTTATGTCACAAAGACAAGAAATAATCAAAATAAATGGCAAGTATAAGCAGGTCCTTCCGATTGTATTGCCATGGGCTTAGTTCCCAGGGTTGAAATATTTCCTCTTTTGGGGGTTGCTTAACCTTGCCGCTACGGCAAAATGTTTCACCGTTATCGCGCAGGTCTACCCTGTGCTATAACAAATCTCAAATCATCTCTCGCCGGCATGGGCAACTCCGCCCAGTCAGCTGTGAACAACCAAAACCGCCCATACGGGCTACAAACAGGAAGTTTAACATGAAGGTTCGCCTTTTTACACTCGCAGCAGTAGCTGCTACCACTCTGCTTTCACAGGGTGTTGCTCAATCTGACAGCCTAGAGCGTGCTCTAGCTGATCTTAACTCTGGTCTTGTTGCTCCAGCCGGAAACGCAGGCGTAACTTGGGGCGGCGATTTCCGTCTCCGTAACGCATGGACTGACAATGGTGCCACTACCAACAATCGTAATATGGATACACGTGTTCGCCTAACAGCTTCATTTAACGTGACCGAAGATTCTTCAGCATTCGTTGGCTTCAACGGTTCTGAGGCATACAACGACCTTGCTGGTGCAAACACATACGGCGCAGACTCAACACTGGCTACAGCCGTTGATCGTGCTTACGTAACTGTCAATAACCTAATGGGTGACGGCGGTACAATGACTACTGGTCGCAACTACTACACCGTTGGTGCTGGTCGTATTATCAGTTCAAGTGATTGGAATAACCAGCCTGCAACATACTCAGGTGTATGGTACAGTCACGACATGGGCGGCATGAACATGAACTTCGCTATGCTTAACACAGGCGCAGGTGACACAGGTCAATCCGCTGATGGCGACGATCAAATCTATGTTGTTTCAATGGACTACGCTCTTGAGGCAGGTGCTTTAGGTACAATCAACCTTACACCATACGCTGTTCGTGCAGAAGCTGCTAACTCAGCAAACTGGAAGGGTGCACACCTTTCTGGCGAGTTAATGGGCTTCGGTTACGATGCTGAATACGCTCAGTTCAATGACCACAACAACACAACTGAAGGTACTGCATGGTACGTTTCTACATCACTTGATCTAGAGTTCTTGGCTCAAATCCCAGGCATCTCTAACGGTGGTCTAGACCTTGCATTCTCATCAGCTGACACCAACTTTGCAACAATCACACCTATCGCTCACGGCGTTGGCGGCTTCGCTGACTACGGTACTGGCGGTACATGGGATGACGGCAAAGATACAACATCATTTGGTCTAAACTTTAGCCCAGCTGAAGGTTGGAACGGTCGTATCTCTCTAAACGATACAGCAGGCGATACTTCTAACTACTCAGAGACAGACATCTCTCTAGGCCACGACTTTAACGGAAACGTTTCAGGCTGGTTCGGTTACGGTATGGTCAACGATGACAACGCAGCAGTAGCTGACTCAGTTGTTTTCTGGACTACACTAAACCTTGCATTCTAAGAAATAATATTTCTTAACCTAAGGCAGGCGCTTTCGAGCGCCTGCCTTTTTTGTGTTTTTGTGGTATGGTTGATAGATGCTATTTATCTTACTACTATGCTCACAGCTCACGGTCAACCTCGAGCCCACATCACAAGTGGTGCGATTTGGCGATTCCTTCGAATTAACGACAACAATATCTAATCCACAGCAACTTACATTAGCCGGTTATCAGCTAGGCTTTGGCTGGGATGCCGATTCCTTGCAAATGCCCTCTGCGCCATATGTAGCGCCCACGGATGTATTGCAAGACCTCTTTATGTTTAATGCCCCGCCACATGGTTCTGGTTGGGCAAGCACGCCCCTGGCAGGGGACGGTATTGGTCGCGAATATGCATTTTTGCTAGGCGTATCATTGAGTGCTAGCAGCTATTTCTCTGGAACTTCGGGTAATTTATTTAGGGTGCCGTTTATTGCTACTCAGGCAACTCAACAAGCTCCGGTAAGTTTCACTATAGATGAGTTTGCTAATGAGATTAACCAGAGCACAATAGTAAGCGACAGCTCAGGCAGCTCATTGCCTGTGACTTTGATTGACGCCAATGTAGAGATTGTGCCCAACATTTCCGTTTCTGGGACTTATCAAATTGGCTCATCATTCAGCTTAGAATTACACGATGAACCGGGCCACAATTATTGGATACTAGCTTCACTTGCTCCAGCGTACATAAACCTGAATAGTGTCATGGGCACCCTACTCGTAGATACAACCAGTCCAAGCTTTCGAATTCTTGGCAGGGGAGTAACGGGTGTTTCACCATCTGTCATCTCGCGGACTATTCCAAGTAATTCAAACTTGGTGGGACGAACTGCATATTTTCAGGCAGCGTCCGGGACTGGCGCAGATCGGCGTATGAGCAATAGTTGTCAGTTTGCTATTTTGTAGTAGAGCCTGGAGTGCGAATCGCCTCCACCATTTTTTGCGTCTCATGTGAAGGCGGAGGCGCAAAACGGTGAATGGCCCCAGCTACCAAAAAGTTAAGCAGCATGCCTAAGGTGCCGATGCCTTCAGGTGAAATGCCGAACCACCAATTCTCGGCCTTGGAAGACTCGGGGCTGATGAATTTAAACCACAGGATATAGCCTGCAGTAAAGCTAATACCAGCGATCATGCCGCTGATTGCGCCGAGACCGTTCATCCTTTTGCTGAAAATGCCCATTACCAGTACAGGGAAAAAGGATGAAGCGGCCAAGCCAAAAGCAAATGCTACTACCTCGGCTACAAAGCCAGGCGGGTGGACGCCAAACCAGCCGGCTAAACACACTGCAAAGCCCGCGCTAATGCGTGCTGCACGCAGTTCATCGCGCTCGCTAATATCGGGCTTCAGACAGCGTTTTAACAGGTCGTGTGACACAGCTGACGATACAACCAGTAGCAAACCTGCGGCCGTAGACAAGGCCGCAGCGAGGCCCCCGGCAGCTACTAAAGCAACAACCCAATTTGGCAGTCCAGCAATTTCAGGGTTGGCCAACACCATAATGTCTTTATGGACGGTCAATTCGTTGGGCACGTCAGAGTTAGGGCCGGTATATTGAATCAAGCCGTCACCATTGAGGTCATTGTGCACTAATAAGCCAGTTGTTTCCCATTTATTGAACCACTCGGGCATATCCTCATAAGCTTGCCCCGAGACGGTTTGTAACAGGTTGGTGCGGGCAAATGCTGCAATAGCTGGAGCAGTAGTGTAAAGAATAGCAATGAACACTAGAGCCCATCCAACGCTGCGTCTGGCGTCTTTGACCTTGGGCACGGTATAAAAGCGCACAATCACGTGTGGGAGACCTGCTGTACCAGCCATTAGAGCGGCGGTAATGAAGAATACGTCGATAGTGGCCCGCGAGCCGCTAGTGTATGAGGCGAATCCTAGATCTTGATGGAGATTGTTCAGATTGGCTAGTAAAGGCGTGCCGTTTTCTAGGGTGCCGCCTAGACCTAGTTGGGGAATCGGCGTGTCAACCATGTGCAGAGCCAAGAAAATAGCTGGCACCATGTAGGCAAATATAAGCACGCAATACTGGGCTACTTGCGTGTACGTAATACCCTTCATGCCTCCTAGCACCGCGTAGAAAAACACGATTCCCATGCCAATCATCACTCCAGTAGTAGTGTCAACTTCTAAAAAACGCGATAGCACAATTCCTACGCCTTGCATTTGACCACTCACATAAGTGAAGGATACGAAGATAGCGCAGACAATAGCTACGATTCGGGCCGTTGAAGATTCGTAGCGGTCGCCGACAAAATCTGGGATAGTAAATTTGCCAAATTTGCGCAGATAGGGTGCGAGCAATAAAGCGAGAAGCACATATCCGCCGGTCCAACCCATTAAGTAGACTGAACCGTCATATCCCAGAAACGAGATTGCGCCGGCCATTGAGATGAACGATGCCGCACTCATCCAATCGGCGGCAGTGGCCATGCCATTCACCACAGGGTGAACGCCGCCGCCAGCTATGTAGAACTCTTTGGTAGAACTAGCACGTGAAGCAATCGCCACGCCGATATACAGCGCGAAAGACAATGTAATTAAAAGAATCGACCAACCTTGAACGTCCATGTTATTCCTCTTCTAGGTCGAATTCGCGATCTAACTTACTCATAGCGTGGGCGTAATAAAACACGATAGCAATGAAAACAAGGATTGAGCCCTGTTGGGCAAACCAAAAGCCCAAGGGGTACTCTGAGCCGGGCAAGGTGTAGTTGTCGAGGAAATGGTGCAGTAATATGCCGCAGCCAAAAGAGACCGTCGCCCACACCGCCAGCAGTCCAAGAAGAAGACGAATGTTGCGCCGCCAATATTGCGAACCGCGATCTTGTAATTCACTTGGCGGCGAAGATGTCATTGCCTTAATTGTAAGAACGCTGTCAGCAAAAAAATAATCATTTGACCGGCAATAAATCTAGTACTGCAGCGGTCATCGCTAACACTCCGGTGCGAATTGCGCCTGATGGGCTAGGTGCGAATTTATCACTGTGAATGTTCGGAAGCGCGGTGCCGTTCAAGATGGATTCTTGATACATTTCTTTACTAGAGACACCGAGCCAAAAAATACTACTTGGGCAATCTGCTGCAGGGCCAAAGCGTCCGAAATCTTCGCCGCCCATAACCGGCGGGGCCTCGTGGACCCTGCTTTCTCCGAGCATAGATTTCATGGCGGATGCCATTCTCTTAGTAAACTCTGGATCGTTGTATGCGGCTGGGGTGTGTTCGTCTAATAATTCGACAATCGGCAGCAAATCTTCGGGGAATCCAGCGGCCCGCCCTTCGTTTATTGCACAGCGCTTGATGGCCGCTAACACTTTTTCACGCACAGTAGATTCGTACGATCTAACGGTGAGCTGCAAATCAACGCGATCGGAAATAATGTTGTGCTTTGAGCCTCCGTGTATAGAACCGACTGTAACCACGGCCGGATTGAATGGGGATATTTCGCGGCTGACGATAGTTTGCAGACCCATGACAATGCGCGCGGCTAAGGCTATTGGGTCATGCGTGACTTCGGGCGTTGAACCATGTCCACCCTTGCCACGTACGGTGATGTTTACTGAGTCGACATTTGCCAGGGCATAACCTTCGCAAAGCCCTACATCACCAACGGGCATCATGCCGGTCACATGCAATGCAAGGGCAAAATCGGGGGTCACTGTTTTTTCATACAACCCATCGGCCAGCATAGCAGCAGAGCCAGCGCCACGTTCTTCGGCAGGTTGTGCAACGAATAGTAACGTGCCACTCCATTGAGATTTGTTTTGCGCCAAGAATGATGCGACACCAGACCACACAGTCATATGGACGTCATGCCCGCATGCGTGCATAACCCCGACTTCATGCCCG
>JAPYTC010000012.1 GCA_029941685.1 Planctomycetota bacterium
TGGTCCACATCCCGCTTTTGGTGATGGTGGTGATTGCCTGTACTAGCAACGATAGAGTTACTGAAATCAACAACAGCGACCAAAACATGGCGAAAGGCACAATCGCAATCAACTCAAGATGCGCATCACCGGAAGTGGCCCAATCGGAAATCCATACTAAGATCATTGGCCCGAAAGTTGCGGTCATCAAAAATCCTACAAAAGCTAAGCTGCGTCCGAGAATATAACCGAGTGGTGTAATGGGCCGCGCGAAATAAGAATCGAGAGCGTTGGTTTCAATATCTTTCGAAATTAAATCGTAGCCGAACAGTAGCGATAGCGGTAGCAACACGGGGTAAACAAACCAAAAAAGGAAAATCAGATAGATGCCAGCGTCGATAACAAAATCATCGCTGTCACCGCCAGCAAGGACGCCAACCTGTTGCGTGAGTTCGCGCCATGACGGTACGACTTGATTTAAGGCGTACATCATTATCATTAAACCCACACCTTGCATCAGCGACAATGTCGTTATACGCCGTACCCATTTAGATTTCCATCCGCGGCTTAACGCTAACTCGGCCAGTGGCATCCATGCCGGCATCTTTGAGCGTGGCCCAGTGTATCTTTCGTATTCGGCAGCTTTAAAGGTCATGCTTCTAGTTCAAGGGCTTCGAGGAAGGCGTCTTCGAGCGAACGCGCGGCGGGGCGAACGCCCAGTAGATTGACCTTTGCAGTGTTAGCTAATTCAAACATCATGGCTGAAGAAACTACTTCGTCGTTACGCGACACAATGAATTCGCCGAGGTGTTTGCCCGGAATAACGGTGTAGTTGCTGTCTTGCGCACAAGCGTTAAAACGTTGTGCTTCCTCATGAGCAACTCGCACTCGTTTAGCGCCGCGCGCTGCTGCAGTTAATTCAGCAACAGTTGCGGTTTGCATTAGGTTGCCTTCGTCGAGTACCCAGACCTGATCACAAATACGCTCTACGTCAGGAAGTAAATGACTAGCCAAAATCAAATGAATGTTATATTCGCTAGTGATACGCTCGATTAGGCCCAACATGCGAGCTCGTGACTTAGGGTCTAAACCATTAGTCGGTTCGTCGAGAAATAAAACGTCTGGATCGTGTGACAATGCCGCTGCCAATTTGTAACGCTGACGCATGCCAACAGAATAAGTTTCGACTTCGCGGTAGCGCTCTTCGCCTAAGCCGACAAAATGCATCACGTCGTGAGCACGTAGCATTGCATCATTAGCTGGGATGCCGCATATTTGTGCAAGATGGGCAATGCCGCGCACGCCGGATACTGCACCGATATAAGAATCGCGTTCGGGCATATAACCAATTCGAGACCGTAAGCTAATGCCGTTTTTTGCAACGTCTTCGCCGAAAATATTTACTTGCCCAGAGTGTGGTCTTACTAAACCAAGAATGGAGCGCAGCATTGATGACTTGCCAGCACCATTGGCGCCGAGTAAGCCTAGGCATCCACCTTTGAAGTTGGCGCTGATTCCGTGCAATGCTTGATAGCTGCCGTAGCGCACCACCAAATTATCTAAAGAGAGGACGTCTTTGCTCACAGTGTGATTGGAATCAGAATCGATCGCGTTGCTTTGCTTGTAAGCTCGCTGAGCGTTTGGTGCAGGTTGTGATTAACTAACGAGCGCCGCACTTCTTCTTTGAATAGCTGCAACTCGACCACGCCCTTGGTGATTACCGATTCGATGCGCGCTAGGTAAATCCAGCTGTCGCCGATAATGGGTCCGCGCAAAATTACTTTATCGATGCGCTTTTTACCTAGGTCTTTGAAAAGTTGCTGGCGAAAGGTCTCTTCGAATTGAGTGTCGTTGCGCTTGATGTAACCGACCTTTCCTTGCTGAGTGCTAGTGACCGGGTCTTTGCAATAAGCTTTGACGGCGTCTTTCCAGTTAAGCTCGTTGTCGTTTATTTGCGTCGCGACTTTGTCGAGAATCAAATAGCGCGCTATGCGCTCGTCCTCACCGAGTGCTGCGCCAGTTTCACTATTGAACAATGGGAGGCGAATCCAGGATAATTTAAGGATGCCGGCGAATTCAGGAATGGAGCGGAAAAAGTGCGCGCGTAGTTCAATAGTCGAAAAAGCGGCTTTCTGTAATTCAATAAGTCGTGCGCGCACCACAATTTCGAGCCCACCTTGCGCCAATGCGGCCTGAGGATTTACCGTTTGCGACCCACGTTCTTCGGCCCACTGCAAGGCTTCGTTGATAAGTGCCTGCTCTGAAGCTTGAGGAACTTCATTGTCGTTAAGAATCAAATTGTTGCTAAACCAGCGCACGTGGTTATAGAATTTTTGAGAGTTGATGTACAACTTCAAGTAATCATAATCGCGTTGCAGAATCTCTTTTAGGCTGTCGTCGCGATCAAACAGTTTTTCAAGGATGTCGTTGGCTGAATAATTGACACCGTTTTGCTGTAACACGGTGGTGCCCATGACCTTGGCTACTTGTTGCTGTGTGTCAGCTGGTTGCTGCGCAACTAATGATGCACAAAACAGCAGACCTAAAAACATCTGTTTTATCATGAGATTATTATAGGCTATTTTGCTACATTAGTTAGTTGATTTCTCATGACTAAATCGTCGCAAATCGTCAAAAACGGGCTAGAGCAATTCGCCGAATTCAGCCCGAGTACCCCAAGAGTGTTTTTCGCTCCTGGTCGGGCTAATTTGCTTGGCGCACACATGGATTACAATGGCGGGGTGGTGATGCCTGTCGCATTGTCTAAGGGGAGTTACGTCTTTGCCGCCACTCGCAGCGACAACTTGTTGCGCATCCGCTCACGGCAGTTTGAGGGCGAAACGGTCGAGCTCAAGATAAGCGAACTGCATCCGCAGCGGGCCAATGGTTGGGCAGGGTACATCGAGGGTGCTTTGTGGGCTACGCAGCAGCGTTGGCAATGCTTACAGGGTCTCGATATCTACGTTGATTCCGACTTGCCCATCGCCAAAGGTCTAAGCTCATCGGCATCGGTAGTCTCGGCCGTAGTTAAAACCGTCGCTTGTTTGTTCGATATCGATGCCGACCGCGACGAAATGATTCACCTGGCGCATCTCGCCGAAAATCGTTATGTCGGAGTGCGTTGTGGCGTTCTCGATCAAACGGCTATCTTTCTTGGCGAACAAGATACCGTGTTAATGTTCGATTGTCTCGAATTGACGCGGGTGCATTTACCCCTAGATAGTAGTGCGGCGTTGATTGCGATAATTGATTCGCAGGTGTCACGCGAATTGGCTTCGTCCGAATTTAACATACGGGTTGCTGAATGTACTAGCGCGTTATCAACGATGCAAAAAGACGTGCCGGGGCTCACATGTCTACGTGAACTGTCGGCCAAACAGTTCGCCGAGCATAAGAATAAGCTGAGCGCTGTCGAGAAAAAACGCACGCAGCACGTTATCGACGAAGTCCAGCGCACCCGTCGTGGGGCTAAAGCATTGCGCGCCAACAACATCGCCGAATTCGGCGCATGCATGACCGCTACACACTACTCACTACGCGATTTGTTTGAGGTGTCCACCGACGAGCTAGATATTTTGGTTAAGGCCTCTACAGACGTCGAGGGTTGTTATGGAGCACGTTTGACAGGCGCTGGCTTTGGTGGATGCGTGGCGGCACTAGTTCATCCGCAGGCGCAGGCAGAATTCGAAAAGCATGTTTGCCAAACTTATCAGCAACGCACCAATATCGAAACTACAGTGCAGTGGTTTTCGCCAGCCGGTGGCGTCTGTGAAATCACTATCTAGTCCTTTACAACTGGCACCAGAAACACCTTCAGCTGCTTGCGTGAGTTGTTTTTGATTTCTTTGGCCCATACTCCGCCAGTATTGCGATGACCGGTTTGTTCGACGATTTTAAGCAGTTGTGCGCTACCGAACGCGTCACCAACCTTGTTGTAAGTTGCCCAACGCATCCAGGTCTTGCCGGTAATTGAGCGCATGTTTTTGATTTGGAAATCGGGCTGTTGCTCAAAAACGAAATAGCGTTTAGAGTCGCTCGTCCACCACCAACCTTTTGGCAGCTCTGAGTGTCGCGTAAAGTCGGCTTCGTCTAGGTAAAAGAAATTTTCGTTAACTATGCCTACGCGGTCTGCGAGTGATTCGGCGTCGGCGTGCGCCAAACGTATTGAATCGAGCGGATTGAAATTAGGTGGAACAAAGGCGCTGTCTAAAAATAAAGCACCGTCTTGCAAGTCGTTGAAAGTTTCGACCCGTTCGCCATCAGGGGATGTCCAATGCCAAACAGTAGGATATAAAGTGCCTTTTTTGCCTAGTGGTTTGTAGTCGCTAAGTTGAATGGACATGTCGTCAAACACCACTTTGGACGGCAGGTGTTGCTCGTTTAGTTCGTAACTAAAGCGAATGTCGTCTTTGTCCCATGGCATGCGCAATACATACCAGCGCAGTGCTGTCTCAGTGCTGAAAGTTTCGCGTGACTGTGGGTAGTCGACGAATTCATTGCCGGGAGTTTTTTTCCAACAACCATTTTCGCCATCTAGTAGAAAGATATTCTTTTTGTCTTTGGTGCCAATCGAAAAACGCATGCGGTCATCGCCACCAAGCCACAACTCGCCATGTTGCACGATATCGGTGTATCCAACATTGCGAAAAGTAATTTCACCGGTCATGCGAAAGCATTTAGCTGGCGAAATAGCTTCGCTAGCTCGGATATTACGCGCATCAGCAATTGGAGTAGGGTTTTCCTGTTTGGCGCAGGCACCCATTACAAGACAACACAGTAGCGCGCGCAACATTAAATTAATCGGCGACAGGTAACCAACTTTCTGGGTCAGGTCCGAGGTCGCGCCCATGGATGTGAGCTAGTGAAGCGCGCGCGACCCCGGCAGTTAAGGCATCTGGGTCGCTGAGCGCTGACACAAGCGCTACGGTAGAACTGTTGGCGCCGATACGGCCGAGTGACCATGCAGCAGCAGCTCTTACTTCTGAGCTAGTGTCGCCTGACAAAGCGTTGGTTATGTCTCCTAGACATTGGTTCGCCGCAATCAATCCGAGTGCCAATATGGATTGGGCGCGCACCGTAGGGCTTGCATTGCTCGCCAATGAAATCAATATGGCACTCATCACGCCACTGTCGTCGGAGTAGTTGGTGAAGCCGAGTTGGAACAAACAAAATGCTGCGTTTTCGGCAACTTCTGCATCCGATCCATGTCGTGTGATGGCATCCTCAATCGGTGCGATTGCTGTGTTCGGTGAAGACATTACGCCGAGACCAAGCAGTGTTTTAGCAACAACCACTGGGTCGTCATTGCCAAGATTGTTGTGCAACATAGGCAGCACACTTTCGTCACCGCTAAATCCGAGGGCAGCACTTGCAATACCTTGGAAGCGTGGCTTACCACTTATTGCCTGGTTTTCTATTTCGTCACGGTAACGCGTGACGAATAAGCCGATAGCATTTGCCGTTATCGAAACCACTTGCTGGTTGTCTTCTGTGCGTGCGCGTGACATCGCCTGCCCCCATGCATATATCTGGCGATCGCATTCGGCGATAATTTGGCTGGTAGATAGTGTTCCATCATCTACTTGGGCGTCAACCACTTCTTTCGTCGTAGTTGCTGGGGCTGATGCGGTAGATGAATCGTTAGCGGTGTTTTTCAGGGCTTCGAAACCTGGCAGGGTAGGTTCGATGGTTGGCTCGCCTGAACAGGCACCGCTGAAAGCCATTAGGCAAGCAACTAAACTTAGGGTGAGGTTGTGTCTCATAGTTTCACGTACAATAACAGACCCGCTAGGTGATAAACATCTTCCTTGTAAATTGGAACTTCTCGAAACAATGGCCCACGAAGGGCACGAACGGATTTTGGCGGTGCAAGACGCACCATCAGGCTTACGCGCATGGATCGCCATCCACGCTCTCGATCCGCAGCCTGCTTTTGGCGGCATTAGAATTCTGAATTATCGCAGTGAGCGCGATGCATTGTTCGATGGATTACGATTGTCGCGTATTATGACTTACAAGTGTGCCCTCGCTGGGGTGCGCGGTAGTGGCGCCAAAACAGTGGTCATTGCCAATAGCATTCTTGATCGACCGGCAGCCATCCGCGCATTGGGACGGCATATCGAAAGCCTCGGTGGTGTTTATCAAACCGGTCCTGACGCTGGTTTTACTCGTGAAGACCAACAGGTGCTGATGCAAGAAACGCAATCTGTCGCGCATTTTGATGTCGATGGCGGAATGCAGTCCGCGGGTGACGCAACTGCCGAGGGCGCGATGCACGGTATTCTGCGCGCGCTGCAATTGCGTAGTGAGTTGCAGGTCGACGAAATAACCGTGGCGATTCAGGGGCTCGGAGAAGTTGGCATGTCATTGGCTAAGCGTTTTTTGGCGCTTGGTGCACGCGTGGTCGCTGCCGATGTCGACAAGGAAAAGTCTGCAGCGGCAGAAAAGCTTGGGGTGTCGATTGTCAGCTCTCAGCAAGTTTTAGCGGCAAATTGTGATGTGTTAGTGCCTTGCGCAATGGGTGGCATCATTCATGATGTGACCATCCCGCAAATACAGGCGAAAATAATTGCCGGAGTAGCTAATAACACTCTCGGACATAAATCGCATGCCCAGCGGTTGAAAGAGAACAACATCGACTTCTTGCCAGATTTTGCGCTTAACGCCGGCGCTTTAATTGAAGGCAGTCACCATTTTCATACAAAAGAAACTAGTTGCCCAGATAAAATTGCTGCGATTGGCGACACTATCGAACACGTGTTAATGCGCAGCATGAACGATAACATTTCGACTGTCGATGCTGCTTTTGCGATAGCAGCCGAAAAAGTAGCCGGAAGTTAAGCGTCGTCAAACTCTTCGAGCCAACACATTTGGATGGCTTCGAGTATCTTTTCATTGCACTTGTCGCGTTCACCGATGAACCCAGGAAGCGCTAAAATACGATCGATTAAATCGGTAAAGCGAATTTGCAAAGGATTGTAGTCAGGGTCGGCTTCGAATAACTCAATCGCGATGTCGTCGATGTTGTTCCAGTTAAGTTGCATTAGTGTCCCTCTTTTGCCTTGTTGCGATTCCATCCTGGTACTTCAATAACAACATCGCAGCTGCCATTGGGTATTGCCTGACAAGCCAAGCGGCTTTGTAAAGTAAGCCCAGGCGCATTGTCGAGCATGTCTTCTTCATCATCGTCGGCCTGATTAAAACCGCCTTCGCCGCTACGCACAATGATGTGACAGGTCGAGCAGGCATTGACGCCACCACACGCGTGATCAATTTCAATGTGATTGAGTGCGGCAAGATGCAATACGCTGCCGTTTTCTCCGTCGTGCGCCTCACCTAAAGAATCGGTGTCGACGTCAACAGTTTTGTCGTCGGGTAAGAATGTAATACGGTATTTACTCATGAGTTCAAATCACTGACTTTTTGGTTTTTAACGGCGTTGTTGGCTACATCGTTCATTAACAATTCAGCTAAAGCAATTGAGGCATTTTCCAAATCATCGACGCAGTTTTTTATCGCTTTCGCATCGGTCGAGTCGGCGATGTCTTCTGCGGCAAGTGTTGCTTTGTGCAATTCTTGCCACTGCTCCTTACCGAGATTTTCTTCAGCCATTTTTTGATGCTTATGAACGGCCCGCAGTACATTTTTACGCTGCGAATGTAAATCGATAACACGTCGTGTTTCTAAATCTTGCTCGGCGTTTTGCCATGCGTCAGCCAACATGCTTTCAACTTCAGTATCCGTCAAACCATGCTTAGGCTCGATAGAGATAGAGGCTCCAACCCCACTTTTTTCTTCTTTGGCGAATACGTTTAACATACCGTTGGCGTCGAGATGGAAGCGCACACCAATTTGTGGCAAGCCAGCGGCCATCGGTGGAATACCGCGCAATTCGAACTCGCCAAGCGTGCGGTTGTCTTTGACTAATTCGCGCTCGCCCTGCACAATTGTAAACTTAACAGCAGTTTGTCCGTCTACGTATGTGGTAAAACCTTCTTTGGCTTGTACCGGAATCGCCGAATTTCGATTAATGATTTTCGAGACGGTACCTTCGGCTGTGCCGATACCCAGGGACAACGGCGTGACATCTAGCAATAATGCGTTTTTGACTTCGCCGCCCAGGATTCCTGCCTGAATCGCTGCGCCACGCGCAACAACTTCTTCGGGGTTAATGTTGTCATTAGCGGGGCGGTTGAATAGCTGCGCCACTGCCGCTTTAACAAATGGTACGCGTGTCGAGCCGCCGACTAAAATAATTTCGTCGATGCTGTCTGGCGTTTGCTTGGCATCATGTAGCGCGTTAACACAATGATCTAGGGTGCGCTGCACATGTGGGATAATCCAATTCTGAAATGTACGCCAATCGATCATGCGTCGATATGCAATGCCAGCATTAGCGTCGTGATAAACGAATTCAGCCTCTTCGTTAGACGACAGTTGCTTCTTTACGTTTTCAGAAATCATGCGTAGAGCAGCACGTGCACTCGGGGCGGCTAAAACATCGACACCCGATTGCTCGCGGATTTCGGCGGCACAATGCATCATAATCGCGCGGTCAAAATCGTCGCCACCAAGGTGAGTATCGCCAGCTGTAGCAATCACGCGAAACACGTCGTCGTGTAATTCGAGAACTGACACGTCAAAGGTGCCACCGCCTAAATCAAAGACCACAACCTTACAGTTTTCTTTTTTGTTTAAGCCGTAGGCTAGTGCAGCCGCTGTGGGCTCACTAACAATGCGCATCACTTCGAGGCCGGCGAGTGCAGCTGAGCGGCGAGTAGCTTGGCGCTGTGCGTCGTCGAAGTATGCCGGAACAGTGATAACAACTTTCTTTAGACTATCGGCGTCGAGCTTCAGCTGCTTGGCAGCACGGTCGCGACAAGCGCGCAAAATATGGGCGCTAACTTCTTGCGGGGTAATCACACGATCACCTAAATCAATCACTGCCATGTCGCGCTTTTCAGAATGCACAACTTTATATGGCAGCGTAGCTATTTCACGTTCGATGTCTTCAACTGAGCGACCAATCAAGCGCTTGGCCGAATAGATGGTACGCAATGGGTCGAGTTGCATGCGTTCAACCGCAGCACTGCCGATAACCGGTGCGCCATCTTCTGGGAAAGAGACCACCGACGGTATTAAATTGTTGCCGTCGTCGCCGCCGAGCACGCGTGATTCGCCGTGCTGAAACACTGCTACTAAACTATGCGTAGTACCAAGGTCGATGCCAAGAATTAATTCGCTGGCTTGAGGCTCTTGCCCGAGGATGGGGAGTTTCATTATTAAAAACTAGTTTCGATAGTGCGGTCGAGGTAATGCAGTTGGTTGAGCAATTGTTGCAGTTGCGGGAGATCTTGCGAGCGATTGTTGGCAGTTTCCCACTCGGTAAACAGCTGAGCGAGTTGCGCTAACTCGTGTTGTTCGCGCTTACGCAAATCGAAAATCAATTTGTTAAGCACTGTTGAGTCGTTGTTCTGTTTGGCGTCGTGCAGTTGCTCTTTTATCTCGAGCATGTCCATTAAAAACTCTGGATCAGCATTGACTCCGTTAGGGTCGTAGGGACAAGAAAAGACGTCAAGCAATGCGATGGCGCGGCGTAGTGGGTCGCATAAGGTTGCATGCGCCACATTAAATTCAGCCATCTGCTCTTCGGCGTGTTCGCGCTCGGCAGCAGAGGCACAGGCAAAACGATCTGGATGCCATTGCAATCCGACGCTACGTAAAGCGGCGTTGATGTCGCTTTCATTTAAATTAAATGTAACCGGAACCCCGAGTAACTCAAAGGCAGATGCCATCGGTTATTAAACTGAGAACGAATCTCCGCAGCCGCAAGTGCCAGTCGCATTAGGATTAATGAACTGAAAGCCTTTGCCCTGCAAACCGGTTGTGTATTCGAGAGTAATGCCGTTCAAGTACAACAACGACTTTGGGTCGCAAAACAAACGTACACCATCAAACTCAAAAATCTCATCGCCATCTGCCGGCGCCTTGTCGAAATTTAGAGTGTAGGTGAATCCTGAGCATCCGCCGCCTTTAACGCCAACGCGTACACCCGCCAACCCCGGGTCGAAGTCGGTTTGTTTGATCAAACGCTTGACCTCAGTAATAGCGAAGTCGGTCATGACAATTTTAGATGTGGTCTCAGTCATTGTTTTGCTTGCTTTCGTAGTCTGAGATGGCTTGCTTAATTGCGTCTTCGGCCAAAACAGAGCAGTGAATTTTAACTGGCGGTAAGGCTAGCTCTTCGACGATGTCGACGTTGCGAATTGCGGTAGCCTCTTCGACGGTCTTGCCCTTCAGCCATTCAGTGGCCAAAGAGGAGGATGCAATCGCTGAGCCGCAGCCGAATGTTTTGAACTTAGCATCGATGATGACGCCTTCTTCAATTTGCACTTGCAGCTTCATTACATCGCCACATTCAGGTGCACCAACCACGCCAGTGCCGACGTCGCTGCTTTCTTTATCGAGAGAACCAACGTTGCGTGGATTCTCGTAGTGATCTATTACTTTATCAGAGTAAGCCATAATTAATGAGTCCCCCAGGAGACAGTTGCGAGGTCAATTCCTTCGAGCGCCATCTCGTAAAGAGGTGACATGTCGCGTAGGCGTTTGACGGTCGAGATTGTGAGTTCAGCAGCGCGATTAACTTCTTGTTGAGTCGTAAAACGGCCAAGGCTGAAACGGATGGATGAATGCGCGAGGTCGTCGCCGACACCCATGGCGCGCAATACGTAAGAAGGCTCGAGGCTTGCGGATGTGCAAGCTGAACCTGAGCTAACGGCAATGCCGCTCATGCCCATTAACATCGATTCGCCTTCAACGAAAGCAAAACTAATGTTTAAGCTGCATGCCAGACGATTGTTTTCGTCGCCATTGATTGACAGGTGCGTTAACTCTGCAGCAAGTTGTGTTTGTAATGAATCGCGCAATGCGGAGATTCGTTGATGATCTTCGTCGCGTTCGGCGAGACAGATGTCGAAAGCTTTTGCCATACCAACGATGCCCGGTACATTCAGCGTCCCAGAACGAATGCCACGCTCGTGTCCGCCACCGTGAAAAATAGGCTCGAGACGCACACGTGGATTGCGACGGCGCACATACAAAAAGCCAACGCCTTTAGGGCCGTACATTTTATGCGCCGAGCCCGACAGCAAGTCGATGTTCATCTCTTGAACATCAATGAGCTCTTTGCCCACTGCTTGAGTTGCATCAGTGTGAAACAACACGCCGTTATCGTGGCAAATATCGCCAATAGCCTTTACCGGGTGAATGGTGCCAATCTCGTTGTTGGCCATCATTAAGCTAACCAATACCGTGTCTTCGCGAATCGCATTACGCAGCTCGTTAAGGTCGACGTGCCCATTGCTGTCAACATCGAGCACTGTGACTTCGTAGCCTTCATTCTGCAGCGCAGCCATCGGGTCAAGTACAGCTTTATGCTCAGTCGAGCAGGTGATCAAATGTTTACCTTTTGCGGCATACATTTTTGCGACACCTAAAATGGCCAAATTGTTTGATTCGGTCGCGCCAGAAGTAAAAGCAATTTCGCGCGCCTTAGCGTTTAGGCCACTTGCGATAGTTTCACGTGCACTTTGCGTGGCCTTTTCAGCGTCCCATCCGAATTTGTGGTTGCGCGATGCAGCGTTGCCGCATTTATCGCTAAAGTAGGGCAGCATGGCCTCGAGGACGCGCTCGTCGACCGGAGTAGTCGCTTGGTAGTCGAGGTAGATTTGTTTGACGTCGGTAGTCATTGTTAGACAGGAAAAATGGGAAGAGCAGCAGCCGGGTGTGGATGATGTTCAGGAGAGCCTTCGGCTAAATCGGCCACAGTAGCATTGGTAAGCACAGAGCGGAGGTCTTCGGCGAGTTTAGTTACCCCAGACTTGATGATGCACGACGGCGAGTGACTACAAACTCCGTGGTCGGAGCATTCCATCACGTTAAGTGGGCCATCGAGGCATTCGACCACCTCGCATAAGCTAATTTCGGAGGGCTTCTTGTTAAGGCGATAGCCACCACCGGGCCCGCGAGTGCCACTGACAATCGTGCTGCGCGACAAATCTTTGAGCACCTCGGCCAACAAACGGCGGGGTACCTCCAATTCATCGACAATTTTTTTGGCGCTAGTGGTGCCGGACTCACTACGGGCTATATAAGCCAAAGCCATGAGGCCGTATTCGGATTTCTTCGTGAGTCTAAGCACGAGGTAATTATAGCATGCTTTTAGTGCTTAATTACGCTTTCGGCCTTTTTTGTCAGGCGCAGCGGACTGAAACACCTCTAAAAGGGCCTTTGGCAGTAAACTTGGCTTAGAATCGGCTTTGGTTAAGCACCCCAATTCGACCTCACCGGTAACGCAAAGGCGCATTTCGCTCTTTTCGTATATTTCATAGCCATAACGTACTGTCGCGGCTGACCAGGCAACCACGAAGGTGCGCACAACCGCGATGTCGTCGAAGCGCAGTGAGGACAAATAATCGCAGTGAGCATGGGTAACTGGGAGCATCAAACCAAGCACTTCTTCCATGTCGCGATAGGAAAAACCCTGGTCGCGCACCCATTCGGTGCGTCCTAGTTCGAACAAGTCGAGATAGCGTGAATAATAGAGCACGCCCATCTGATCAACGTCACGATAAAGCAAACGGTACTCGGAGTCTTGGTAAACAACCATAGGAAGATTGTAGAATCTCCCACCATGTCAACCCAAGCCCTAGCCCCATCCGAATCTACTCGTGCGCAAATTGCGTCCACGGTCTGGTTTTCGGTGTTGATACCGGGTTTGGGGCATTTATTGCTGCAACAGAAAGGTTGGGCGCTGTTTTGGTTCGTGCTTTGCCAGGTATTGTTGGTGAGCGGCTTCTATCTTGCTGATTATACGCAGCTTGATTACGGCAGCCCGCTAGGTTTTGGCGGCAACACCATCATCTATTTCCTGATTCCTGAAAGCGGAAATTTCTTAAGTACTCAGATCTTTGCTCGCATGTACGACAGCATCGAAGCAGGTGGACGTTATCCAACCGAGATCCCGTGGCGTAACTTAGGCTATATCTTGTCAGCGATGTCTGGCTTCTTCGGGTTGTTTAGCGCGGCACATGCTGCCGGCATAGTTAGCCGCCGTAGTGCCAAATCATCTAGCGCCCATGCCATGACTAATCCTGGCAAGGCTGCGTTATTGAGTTTCATGTTTCCAGGTTTAGGGCACTGGAAAACCGGGCGCAAATTCAAAGGCGTACTGCTTGGCACTTCAATCATGACCTTGTTCGTCGTCGGTATGATGCTCGGCGATTGGGCCGATTTTGACCGCCAACGTCATTCTTACTATTGGGTTGGGCAGATGTGCATGGGGGGCACCGGTTGGCTTACGTCATTGTTAAGCGAGTCAGCCAAGTTCACTTCAGTGTTGCCATATCAAGACGCCGGATTGTTGTTTACAACAGCTGCCGGGTTCTTCAATATAGTCGCTTCGCTCGACGCATTTCATCGCGCCGAACAAGATATTCTTAGCACCGAAACCACGGACAATATTTAAAAGCAATGATGGGCTCGCCAATTGTATTGATTTTACTACTGTTGTTTTTTAGCGTAGTGCTTGGCATCGTGGCTAGCTGTTATCGTTACGACACGAAAGATGAAATTCTTGCTAGTTTGCCTCGTCGCACATTTACCTTCGCTGTAGTAGTTGCAGGTTTTGCCGCTGTCGCTTATTTCTTGTCGGCGACAGTGTTGATGCCAACGGGTTAATTTAGTCGTCGCTATAACCTAGTTGACGCAGAGTAGCCATAACGTCGACAGGCACTTCAATTTGCTGCCCGTTATATTCTAGTTGCTCGTGTTTAATTACCGAGTACGAACCATCGGCATGAATCGTCTTGCCACCAATCTCACAACGATAAAGCGGATGTGTTGAAGTAACTGTTTGCTCGGCCGCTGGATTACTGCCAAGCGCCGAAGGTGGCAATGAGTTTTCGATGTTTAAATACTCGAGTAAAAAATTACCAATGTGATGTGCAGCAACGGGTGTAGAAATTTGTTGAGCGTCGATGTTGCCGGGATGAATAATTGCTAACGGTACCTTGATTACGCAATCGGCAAAACTGTGACCATGTTCGAATGAGCCTTGGTCCCATAATTCTTCGCCATGATCTACGTGAATGACCACTATAAAATCGCTGGACGTCTTGCTGAGCTGGTTAATGATAATCTCTAATTGCTTGTCTAAGGCCCTTATCTGGTCATTGTAAGCAGAATGAACAGCATCGATCACGCTTTCGTCGACGGCGAAAAAGTCGCGTCGTTGTTGCGGCGTGTTGTCGTTAACGAAGAAATCGCTGATGTCTTTGCCAAAGAATTTTTGCGCATCGTCAGCACCCGAATATGGCCAGTGGGGCTCCATGAAGTGAAGCATTAGCAACCGTGAGCGGTGACTGTTTGATGTCCACCAATCATTGGCTAGTTGCTGCGAAGAATCGACGCGATCGGCGGTGCGCGCATACATCTCGAAACCTTGTTGGATGTTTGTCCATGATTCAAGGAACGGGTTTTGGTGAATGAATGCGGTCGCGTAACCAGCGTCGCTGAATGCTTGAGCGAATGTTGGTACCTCGCCGAGCGACATGAAATCACGCTTGTCGCTTTGACCGCCAGCGATTTTAGCAAATGCTCCGCGTCCGGCGCCGTGTTGCTGTGGCGTCAATCCGCTAACCAACGAAGCGAATGCAGGCAGCGTCCAGTTGGAGGGCGAGTAGGCGTTGGTGTATTGCCGGCCCTGTGAAATTAGCTTAGACAAAAACGGTGCTTGCGAAAGTGCCGAGCTGCGCATGGTGTCGATGCTAATAACGATTACGTCGCTTTGCTGCGGATGTTGCGTACTGCTGAATGTTGGAGTAGCCCATGCAATCTCTGGCCCAGCATCAGTAGCCGCGGACGGCATTGCGTAGCTAGCATGGAGCAATAGTTCATTGCCGCTACCGTCGAGGGTTAGCTGAATAGGGTGCCACGTATTGTCGTTGACCGCAATGCTGCTGAGCACTTCGAGATCTTGGCCATTACGCTGTACCACACTAAAGGTAAGTGCTTGGTTTGGTGTTGTGGTGCTTCGTACCGCTGTTGTGAATACCACTTCGCGTGGATCGTCTTGTTTAATCAATAAGCGAGATGGCGTATCACAAATAATCGCTTGGCGGCCCATGCTAAACAAGTCTGGTGACTCGCTAGTGCTTTCGCCACCGTAAAGCTGACTAGCCATCTCGCTTGCGCCGTAGCGCATTACACCCACTTCAGCGCCAACCGTAGGGGTGGCTATTGGCGCAACATCTTTGCCACAACTAGCTAACAGGCAAAGAAGGATTAACGTGCAGGGTTTCATTTTGGTCCGATTAAGTGATAGCTACCGCTTGCAGTGCGGCTGACTCTACCTTGGAGCTCTAATTCTAGCAATTGCATCTGTAGTTGGTCGTCGCCAATGCACAATTGCTCGGAAATCTCTTGGGCGAACCAATCTTGTTCATTCATTATTTCGACGATGGCCATTTGCTCGGCGTTGAGATTTGAATGCGCCGTATTTTGTAGCGAGCGCAGGAAATCTTCGCGACTGAGTACGGGAGTGGCGCCTTCATGAATCAACCAGTTGGTGCCGGAGCAGGCGATGTCGTCGATGGGGCCAGGTAGGGCGTAGATGTCTTTACCCAATTTAAGAGCCCAATCGGTAGTATTCATTGTGCCAGATTTTTTTGTTGCTTGAATGACAAACAGTGCGCGTGACATCGCGGCGATTAGACGATTGCGTCGCGGGAAGTGCCCGGCCAACGGCCGCGTGCCAAACGCAAACTCACTTAGCACTAGGCCACCTTGCGCAATGATTTGTTCGAGCATTTGGAAAGCTTCACGTGGGTAACACACATCTAGCCCGGAACCCAATACAGCGATAACTTTGCCACCAGCATTTACCGACGCTTGCATGCTAATCATGTCGATGCCGCGTGCTGCGCCGCTGATAATGGATTCTTGGGCAAAGGCCATCGATTTTCCAAATCGTTTGGCTTGCTCGCGCCCATAAGGAGTACATGCCCGTGCGCCAATTATCGCGACTGCTGGTGGTTGGTGATTGAGTAGAGCAAGGTCGCCCAGAGCATGCAGTAGTGGCGGTGGGTGCTCTAAGTGCGATAGCAACGCGGGATAGTACCCCGACCACGCAGGCACAAACTGCGCGCCTATCTCGCGCGCAGTTTTCCGCTGTTGTTGCATATTTTCATATAACTGCGTCGCGTCAGGGTGTCGTTGCACGAATTCGCACAGCTGATCGGCGGCCATTATTTTATTAATACGTGCTGGGCCCACGCCGGGCAAGTTGTTAAGGGCAATTAACGAGTCTTCTTGTTTCCAATTCACATTAGGTAGACGTAAATGTATATAATCGATACTCAAAATGTCGAAGTTTCTTTTCATCGCTTACCTCATTCTGTTTGCCGTGTGCGCAATCGAGCCCTACGACCGCGCAGTTTGGTGGGCCGAAAACGCTCCGGTGCTACTCGTTGTAGCGGCGATTGCCATCAGTAATCGTTATCACAAATACAGCAGCCTTGCTCTGATATTTATGGCGATCTTCATCGCTCTGCACACTATTGGGGGGCATTACACCTTCGAGCGTGTGCCTTTTGATTGGTTCACCGACAGTTTTGGTTTCGAGCGCAATCATTACGATCGCATCGCTCATTTCAGCGTCGGATTCTATGCCTTTCCAATCGCAGAAATATTAAAGCGTAATAAGTTAGTCAATACCAATGTCATTCTTTACCTTTTTCCGCTATTCGCCATCATCAGTACCGCGGGTGTTTACGAATTATTCGAATGGCAATATGCAATTAGTGCCGACGCCGAGGCAGGCATCGCAGTGCTCGGTTCGCAAGGCGATATCTGGGATGCTCAAAAAGACATCTTGGCTGACACCCTGGGCGCACTATTTAGTTTGCTAGTTTTTAGATTTAAAAACTAGCTGTTGCAAAACTAACAAAAATCGCATCAGCTTGCGATTCGAGGTCGGCGCTCGGACCAATCACTTTTAAATAAACCGGTCCAAAATCGTTAATCATGACGCCTCCTATTAGCATCCAGTTTTCGCGAGGATCACCGCCACCAACTTGCGCTGTTGAATTTAGCGTGCCCTGCAAAACAAGTTGATACATGCCAACACCATTGACATCGTAGACGCCGATATTGCGCGCATCTTCAGCAGTTGAGCCCGGAACTTCCCATTGTCTCAACCAACGATCGAAGTTCATCGAGATAGACTCGGCGTCAAAGTTAGCACCTAGAAAAGAAATCGTTGCGCGTCCGCCATTGGGTAAATCCCATTTGCCTAGGTAAAACGGCTGGTCAATTTCAATCGCAACCCAGTCTTCGGGAACATCAAGATTGACGCTAGTAGGAGCTGGAGCAGTAGCGACATTTTGCGGCGCAGGAGCGAACAAAGCTGGGTCTGGTGCTTTTGCGCAGCCGACTAACAGACACAAGCTAAACAAGACAGGGCGAAGTGCTAACATGGGCGCCAATTCTACACGCGCCTGCTGTGAAAAAGAGCCTCCTTCTACCCTTAGCCTTGCCCCTAGTCATTTCATTTTGGCTGCGTTCGGCATTTGCTTGGGTAGATACGATTTTTGCCTCGCTCTTACACAGCGACATCGACGGCGCCATTGGTGACGCATCTATCGCCGCCATCGGCCTCACCTTGCCGCTCGACTTTTTGCTCACCGCATTCTGGGTAGGCACATCAAATGGCGTAACATCACGACTTGCTGCTGCCATCGGTGCCAATCGCAGCGATGAAGTAGAGCAAATTAAAAAGTCGACGCACAAAATCATCTTAGGTTTATGTTTTTTCGCCATCCTCACTGCCGTCGCCATCTGGATGTCAGCCGAACACCTCGGACTTGACGCCACCGTCGCTAAGCAATTCAAAATCTATGCCACGGTGATGATGCTTGGCTCGGCATTCACTTCGTTTTGGTCAATCCTGCCGGATTCGTTGGTTAAGGCGCATCATGATACGCGATCAACAATGTGGGCTGGCTTATGGTCTAGCCTAACCAACCTCACTTTAAACGCCCTGTTTTTATTCGTTTTCGAATGGGGTATTTTTGGCATCGCCTTCTCAACGGTGCTCGGACGCATCGCCGGGTTTATTTACGCCACCACTCGTGCGCGTTATCATGAGGTTAAACGCCAGCAAGCGACCACTATTCATGTTCCAGGCACTTCACCAAATCCGGTACGCAAAATATTGTGGTTGGCGATTCCGTCATCGATTACTTTTGTGTTGATGGGCGTCGAGACCTTCGCCATCAATGGTATTTTGAAAGACACGGCCGATTCGGTTGCATCACTCGCGGCTTGGTCTATCTTCGACCGTACTACGCGGTTTTTAATGATGCCAATCATCGCCGCTTCAGTCGCGATGTTGCCCTTGATAGCTCGCTTAAACGCCCAAGGTAAGAGCGCCGACATCCGCTTTGAATTGTTTGCCGGGATGCGCGCTGCGATGATTTATGTCATTGCCTTCGTTACTCCTATCGTTTACTTTGTTGGCCCTAAAATCGCTAGTGGCTTATCGGATTCAGCAGCTACTCAAGCAGCAACCCAAGACGTCATCTTCCTAGCACCGCTAGCCATTCTTTGTCTCGCGCCGTTCTTGTTATCACGGGCTACATTCGACGGCTTGCAACGCCCGCGCCCGGGTTTGATTACTGCGGCGATTCGCACATTTGGTTGCGTTATCCCGCTGGCGATTTACGGTGCCCACAACTATGCTGCTTATAACCTAAGCCAAATTCAAGCGGTAAGCCTAGGCTACCTCGCAGGTTTAATGCTGAGTAGCCTAGGCTTTTGGGTGTACACTCGTCAGAGTCTTATTCGTCGGCAGAATCGCTAGTCGTTTTCTGCTCATCGACTTCGGCAGCTTCACTCGGAATCGCGTGAAAGCTTAACTTTTCGCCTTCTTTATCTAAATCCATTTCTAAGAATGAGCCAGACTTGATGTTGTTACTCAACAACTGTTCGGCCATCGGATCTTCGATAAAGCGCTCGATTGTTCGACGCAACGGACGAGCACCATATTCTGGATGGAAGCCCTTGTCGATTAAGAAATCGCGTGCTGAATCACTCAATCCGAAAGTGATTTTCTTTTCAGCCATGCGCTCTTCGACCTTTTTCATCTCGATATCGAGGATGTGGCAAAGATCTTCTTTTCGCAATGGGTTGAAAGTAATGATTTCGTCAAGACGGTTCAAGAATTCAGGACGGAACTGGCGTTGAACCTCTTCCATGATGCCTTCTTTAATGCGCTTTGTCGTATCTTCTTCTGACGAAGTAAAGCCGAGACCACCACCAGATTGCACAACAGTTGAACCAACGTTTGAAGTCATGATGACAATAGTATTCCTAAAATCAATGTGACGACCCAGTGAATCAGTCAAGCGACCTTCTTCCATGATTTGTAACAACATGTTGTATACATCGGGATGCGCCTTTTCGATTTCGTCAAACAAGATTACACTGTAAGGCTTGCGACGTACTTGCTCAGTAAGCTGACCGCCTTCTTCGTGGCCAACATAGCCTGGAGGCGAACCGACCAAGCGTGAAGCATTGTGCTTCTCCATGAATTCAGACATGTCGATTGTGATTAACGCATCTTCGCTGCCGAACATAAATTTTGACAACTGCTTCGATAACCAAGTCTTACCCACACCAGATGGGCCCAAGAACATGAATGAACCTGTAGGGCGGTTAGGGTCTTTGATGCCCGAGCGGCTACGACGCACGGCTCGCGCTACTGCGCTAATCGCTTCTTCTTGATTGATGACCGTCTCGGCGATTTCGTCTTCCATTTGCAACAAACGCTCGGCCTCTTCTTTGGCCAAGTTTTCCACCGGAATACCGGTCATTGAAGAAATAGTAGCCGCAATGATTTCACGAGTCACTTCTGGACGCGCTTCGGGTTCGTTTTCGGAGTTCTTCCATGCAGCTAATATGTTTTCGCGTTCGCGCTTAGCTTCGTAAGCTTGATCGCGATGACTTGCAGCTAACTCGAAATCTTGATTGGCAACAGCGTGCTCTTTAGCTTGCTCGTGCTCTTTGATGGTAATATCGATGTTTTCGACATCAGGTGGTGGAGTCATGCTGCCTAAACGCAAGCGCGCGCCAGCTTCGTCGATTACGTCAATCGCCTTATCGGGCAAGAAACGATTGTTGATGTACTTGATAGCTAAATCGACTGCAGCTGCAAGAGCTTCGTCAGTGTAAGTGATTTTGTGGTGGTCTTCGTAGCGGCTACGTAAGCCAGCTAAAATGGCCACAGTATCGTCGCGGCTTGGTGGCTCGACGCGTACCGATTGGAAGCGACGCTCAAGGGCGCCATCTTTTTCGATGTTCTTGCGATATTCATCGAGAGTTGTAGCACCAACAACTTGAATTTCTCCGCGTGACAATGCCGGCTTCAATACGTTAGCTGCGTCAATCGCACCTTCGGCACCACCAGCACCAACAAGAGTATGAATTTCGTCGATAAACAAAATTACATTCTTTGCGGCTTTCACTTCGGCCATCACAGCCTTGATACGCTCTTCGAATTGGCCGCGGTATTTTGTACCGGCAACCATGCCTGGCAAGTCAAGTGAGATGATGCGCTTGTCGGCAAGAATCTCAGGAGTTGTGCCATTAACAATAGACTGTGCCAAGCCTTCGATAATTGCAGTTTTACCTACACCAGGTTCGCCCAATAATACAGGGTTGTTTTTAGTACGGCGCGACAACACTTGCACTACGCGAGTGATTTCGTCTTCGCGGCCAATTACCGGAACGAGTTC
>JAPYTC010000013.1 GCA_029941685.1 Planctomycetota bacterium
GCTCGATGCGGCGCGAGTGCCGCTGTTGCCAGAGGCGGTGCGAATGGTGCATGCTCCAGTTTCGCTAGATGAAGCCGAACTCGGGCGACGACGCTTGGCCTTAGGCGAATTGTATTCCTTGCATTTACAGCGCCATCAATTTCAGCGGGAAACAGCGGCCGTTGAATGTCGCGAGGACGTGTTACAGCGCGTTTACGATTTATTGCCTTTCGATTTGAATGACGAGCAGTTGCAGGTCGTTGCCGAATTGCGCGATGATTTACAAAGTGGTAAGTGTATGCAACGCTTATTACATGGCGAAGTGGGTAGTGGCAAAACTGCGGTAGCATTTGTAATTGCGTTAATGGTCGTCGCCGCGGGCGGGCAAGTTGCGATCCTGGCGCCGACTGAAATACTTGCACATCAACATTACCTGACTTTTAGCACGTGGTTGGCGAACACCAATACTACGGTGGCGCATAATCAAACTAATGCACATGTTGTAATTGGCACGCACGCACTACTCAATGAAAAAGTAAAATTTGACAACTTGCGTTTGGTTGTGTTCGATGAACAGCAACGTTTCGGGGTTAAGCAAAAAGCGTCATTGGTCGCTAAGGGGGTCGAACCCCATGTTTTGACCATGACTGCTACGCCGATTCCGCGCACTTTGGCGTGGTCGTATTACGGGGCATTGCGCCCATGCGTATTGGAAAAACGCGCTGGATCCAACGCCAAAATTGTTACTAAAGTTTTTAATGATACCCAAGTCGAAGAACAGTGCGAAAAGTTGTTACCGTTTTTGAATCAACAACAGCAAGTGTTAATCGTGGTGCCACGTATCGACGGCGAAGACGGATTACTGTCATGGCACGAATACTTAATGGGCGGCGTCTTTAAACAGTTCACATCATCGTTAGCGCACGGGCGCCTCGACTCGGAACAAGTTAAAACAGCTGTCGACGATTTCCGCAATAAACAAACACAAATACTCTTCGGCACCACCATCCTCGAGGTTGGTATCGATATCCCTAATGTGCAACACTTACTTGTACTCGATGCCCAACGCTTGGGCCTATCATCACTCCACCAATTACGTGGACGCCTTGCGCGCGGAGAAAATGCCAGCACCGCTTACTGCCAATTATTTACGGATAATGACGAATCGCAGCAACGCCTCGCCGTCCTTGAAACTTGTGATAATGGCTTTGAAGTGGCCGCGGCGGACCTCAAACATCGCGGTCCAGGTGCGATGCTTGGCACTCAGCAATCAGGCCATGGTGGATTTCAAAGCTTTGACCCGGTAGCAGATAGCGATTTAGTGCAGTTGATAGCCGAGATTGACGGTAACCAAGCTGAAGAATAACGCTAAAATGGGCCTCCCGCAATGTGCGGGTGCGACCCTAATGTTTTTACGTTCAATTCTAACTGTCACCACGTTGTGCAGCTTGTCATCCATGTCCAGCGCGCAGCTCGACTTGCCACCTGCGCCCACGCCTAAACCTGCTGAAACCGAACAGTCGGCTCAGAAATCAGCTGACGCAGACGCCGCCGCCAAGCAGCAGACCGCAGGCTTCTTCGCCGAGCCTGCCAACAAGATCGAAGAGCTTTTTAACTCATTCGAAGCGGAAGGTAAAATGACGTCTAAAGTTTATGCTAACTACCTCGAAAAACTTCGTGGCTTTGGTTTAAGTTCTCGTCCAACAGCGTTGCAAGCTTTATTTTCCGATCACGA
Organism: Planctomycetota bacterium; assembly: GCA_029941685.1. Classification (GTDB taxonomy): domain Bacteria; phylum Planctomycetota; class UBA1135; order UBA1135; family UBA1135; genus JAPKEZ01. The sequence goes on from JAPYTC010000013.1 coordinate 1,715, forward strand.
TAGCTCGGTCCAGTTAGCAGCCGAAATCCTCGAATGGGTCGGTCGTATTTCCGACACTGAGCAATTGGTTAACGCCGCGTCAGTCGCTGTCAATATCGATGCCGTAATTCAGTGTCTGGACTCCGCTGCCAGTTTGCAGGGCGGGCAGCTACCCTCCATCGCCTCAGGCTTGCTCGATCATCCGCGGCGTCAAGTTCGAACCATAATTGAAACCCGTCTTAGCGAGTCCGTAAACGAGGCTTACCTGCCAAAACTTCTACAGTATATTGCATACGGTCGTGACGCCGACTTGCGATTGCGTGCGGCGCGCCTGTTAACGGGCTATGCCAATAACTCTGATGCACGTCAGGCGTTACGCAAAGCTCTTAACGACAAATCGGTAAGCGTGGCTTTGCAAGCTGTTACTGCTCTTGTGGGCGATGGGTCCGAAGTTGAAATCGCGGCACTTAGCCAAGAGTTCATCGACGCCCGGAACGATGTCGAAGCAAGCTATTTATTGTTTGGCCTGCTTGAGGCGCAAGAAAACATCAGCGCTTCGGTCATTGACCCGTTACTCGAGCCACGCATGCGCGAGATGTCGCAACGTAAAGACATCTTCATCTCAGCGATTGGTTCGGCAGGTCTAGCCGAACAACTTTTTCGCTCGCAGCTAGTCGAGCCGCTTAAAGGTCTCGAGGAACAGGTGGTTTACAATTTAGTGCGTGCTGTTGGTGGCATTGAATTCTATCCGCAATACGCGCGTTTCTCAAAGTTGGCGCAGGGCAGTTTAAGCCGCGTCACGGGTGAATCAATGATTGGTCTGCCTGCGAGTGCATGGGTGAATTGGTTCGAAGAAAACAAAAGCGATGTGCAATTAGTGCGCGGACGTATCGACATCACGCCTTTAGATTTGCCACGCCTCCGCGTTTCAATCACAGAGGTAAACGGTGAAGCAAAAGTTTTATGCGGAAGTTCTGCGCCATTCGTTTACGGCAATCGCATGATAGGTAGTGCGGGGCAGTCTCAAGTGTTTGCTATGCTCAACGAATACTCAATTCTGAAAGCCACATTGCATCCTGGAGACCTAGGTCTTAGCACCGCACCGCTAAGACTAACATTCGAAGTCAGTCTTGGCGAGCAGCGCAAGGTGTTGCGTTTCCGTGGTTCGGCCGGAGAGCCTTGGTTGTCGAAACTAGTCGCCGACTTCAATGACATTTACTCTGCAACCGGATGGCAAACACTTGCTAGTTCTGGTCCCGACGGACTTGCATTCATTATGCAAAACCTAAGCGAATTCGATAGTTCATTACTCGATTCGACCGCGCGCGGAAAGTTAATGATCGAATTGTCATCCGGGCGCTTGGCCGTGCTCGACGAATCCGCATTAACGGCCTGGTTGACAGAGTTGTCATCATTGCCTCAGCGTGAGCAATTCTGGAGTTCATCCTTATCCGCTGAGTTGTACGTGAGCGCACAACTCCACTCGCACAATTTCCAGATAGCTCAGAGCTGTATCAAATTAGCGCTGTCAGACACTTCGCCCGAATTGTTTGCCATGGCAATCGACACTGCACTGCAACAAGCCGAGGGTCAGCGTAGTGCAAGCTGTGTTTTGGTATTAGATAGTTATCCACTAGAACAGCGCCATGCGGCTCTAAGTGATTCGCGCGAATTGGTGCGTCTTTCAGCGATTAATTCTTTGAGTGCGCTCGGAGAATCAGCAGTGCCCGCGATTGAGTCTGCACTTACCGACGAGTCATTGGTGGTGGTGCACACTGCTCTCGGCGCACTTGGTAAATTACGCGCAGTTAGTGCTTTGCCAGCGATTAGTTCTTTTGTTGCCGCCGAATACGCCGACAACACGCGTTCAATCGCTTTAAACACAATCTCTTCAATCGGCGATGAAAGTTCGTTGAAGTTGTTGCGCGAAACATCACGCGACTTTTCTGCTGTAGTGCGAGTTGCAAGCATCGAAGCTATAACTAAAATTGACGGCGTCGAGGCTACTGATTTGCTAAGCGAGTTGTTTGCAGATTTTGCAGGCACCTCTTTAGAAAGTAGTTTTCAGCATGCGTTGTTTATGCGCGGTGCTGCGGCATGTCGTTTAGTACTGCGTCCATATATTTTCGACTCAGAAGATATCGAATTAGTGCAGCGTGCAGCTATTCATGCCGGATTGTCCGGCGAACCTGCGGTCGCGCCAATATTAATGCAGATGCTCACAGAAAGTCCACGCTCTGAAGAAATTTTAAATGCTTTAGTCTCATCTACAGGATCTGACAATCGCAACCAGCTATTGCCTGCCGGAGTTTACGCTGCATGGTGGGAGGTCCACTCTCAAGATATGCCGCGCGATTGGCTGCGCGAAGGACTCATTACTTCTGGCTTCGAGCTAGACGAATATTTTGACGACCCAACTCGTTGCAATCCAAAGCTGTCAGTCGAGCAACTACTTAAGGGCTTGCAGTCGGGCCCAGCTCGCTTGCGCGCACTTTGTGCTTACTTCTTGTATAACATTACAAACGTAGACGCCCAAGTAATTCTGCACGGAACCCCGAGCGGCGAACTATTGCGTCGTGCACAGCCATGGCAAGATTGGTTAGATAACCTTGACTAAGCGTTTCATTAAAAACACCATCAATTTGCTTAAATGGAGTTTGGTGATTGGTGTATTGGCTTATTTCTTAGTTGGCAATCGTGACTTTCAGCGAGTTGCCGATTTGTTGCCGCAGATAAAAGTTGCGGCTGCTGAAAATGATATCGCCCCGTACTTGTTAGCAGGTTTGGTTTTCGCCGAATCACGTGGGCAGGCGGACGCCTTGTCCTCTGTAGATGCTGGTGGTTATTGCCAATTGCTGCCTAGCACTGCTGCTGAAGTGGCGGGCAAGATGAAGATAGATGGTCCGCCTTATTCTCCAACAGACAACTTGCGCATGGGTGGCTTTTATTTGGCGCAAATGATTGACCGCTGGGATGGTGATGTCACCCTTGGTTTGTTGTCGTATCGGCTCGGTGCGGCTCGTGTGAGCCGCAACATCAATGAATCCGGCAGTGTCGAACTTTATTTAGGTTCGATGCGCGGTAAATCGAAAACACCTTTGTCTTACGTCGAGCAAATACTAGACTACCAACAGCGTTTCGCTAAATATGACCAAACCCGATAACATTCTGTTCGTTTGCGCTAATGCCCGTGGGGCTGACAAGCGCGAATCCTGTGGGACTTCTCACGGTTCAGCCGAGTTGTGTAAATTATTACGCGACGAGGTAAAAGCACGCGGTCTTAAACCGCAACTTCGAGTCACATCAAGCGGATGTCTCGGCCATTGTTACGGAGGCCCACATGCTGTTTTAATGCCAGCTGATAAATGGTTCAGCGGTTTCGATGCGGATGACTGCTCAAGTATCATTGATGCCGTCCAACAAACAATTTCTCCCAATTCTAATGTCTAAAATAACCGTAAAGTCATCCACCGAAACTAAAGTCGTCGACGGCGATGGTCGTTTACTCGAAGTCAGCTATGACAAAGATTTGCCCATCACTTTTGGCTGCCAATCTGGCAAGTGCGGGATATGCACTGTAAAAGTAATCGAGGGTGATCTCGCCGAAGCATCTAGGGTCGAATTGGCTATCCTCGAAAGCTTCGATTGCGAAGCCGGTGTTAGACTAGCATGTCAAGCGTACATTGATGGTGATGTGGTGCTTGAGCCAATTCACGAATAGTAAAAAATAATCATGGTAAGAGTAGCAGTTTGTTTAGCTGGGTGCGGAGTCAAAGATGGTTCCGAAATTCACGAAGCCGTTTTGACGTTGTTGTCTTTGCAGCGCGCCGGTGCAACCGTGCAGTGTTGTGCGCCTGATGCCGACCAAATGCACGTGGTGAATCACCTGACCGACGAAGTCGTTGAGGGTGAGTCGCGCAATATGCTGCAAGAATCTGCACGAATTGCACGTGGCGAAATTGTGCCGCTTAGTGAAATTTTTGCTGCCGATTACGATGCACTTATCTTTCCAGGTGGATTTGGTGCGGCCAAAAACCTGTGTGATTTTGCAGTGGCAGGTGCCGACGCCGTCGCTCACCCGGAAGTGAAAAGCGCAATCTGTAATTTCTTAGACGACGCAAAAGTTCTAGGGTTTATTTGCATCGCACCGGCCATCGCTGCTAGTGCTTTACGTGATCATCACGCGGTAGTTGAATTGACAGCGGGTAATTGCCCAGATACTCACGGCGCGTTAAACGAAATGGGCGTTAAAACTATCGATTGTGATTACACACAAATCCATGTCGATACCCAGAACAAAATAGTTTCAACGCCGGCGTATATGCTGGCCGAAAACATCAATCAGTTGGCAGTAGGTGTCGACGCTTTGGTTTCAAAAGTCGTTGACATGTGCAATGAATAGTTAATATGATTTTATCTCTTACTCTTACTTTCGCCGCGCAACAAGCCACAGTGGCGCAACCAAACTTCGCCGACTACCCTCAGCAAGACGCGATTTCTTACGATATAAAATTAGAAATTCTTCCCACGGGTAAGGTGCAGGGTAGCGTCGAATACCACTTTAAGGCTCTCGAAAAATTGGCGGTCATTTATCTCGATCGCACTGCATCTGAGCAGTGGCAAGTAAGTTTTTCGCAACTCGACGGTAACGAAATCAAGGTTGAATCAACGCCTTTTCAATATCAAGTGATGCTGCCATTCGTCGCTAGCCCCGGTGACGACATCGTATTCAGCGCCGAATTCAAAGGATGGCCGGCCGATGGTTTATATCGCGAACGCAATTACCTCGGTGACACTTATTTCTTCAGCGACGGCTTCCCGTCCCGCACTCGTGCTTGGTTGCCCTGCGAAGATTCAAATGCCGACCGCGCGCAATTTTCACTGGAACTAACGGCGCCTGCCGGATGGAGCGCAATTGGTTCAGGCGCATGGACGGCGTCGACCACTGCGAATGGTGGTAGCGTTAGTCTTGGCCGTACTCAGTCGCCGATTCCGCCATCGTTATTTGCCTTCGCTGCCGGTCCATTCGCCCGCGTTAATGAAGACGGCGACGACCGTTTCTTGCCGCACTATGTCTTTCCGCAAGACGCCGAAATCGCTGCCAAGTATTTAGTGCACCATGCCACTTGGATGAAATGGATGGAAGATAAGTTTGGTGATTATTTGTATGCAAAATTCACCACTGTGCAAATCCCAACACGTTGGGGAGGCGTGGAGTACCCCGGAAACGTTTGGCTGTCACAGAAAATATTTAAATACAAGGGTGGTGGTGTTGGCACCATGGCTCATGAGTTTGCGCATATGTGGTTCGGCGACGGCGTTGGTTATGCGCGTTGGCAAGATGCATGGTTGTCGGAAGGATTCGCTAGTTATATCGGCCCAATCTTGCATGAAGTTATCGGACAGACTAATTTGCAAGACGAAATGCGTTCGTCGAGAAGCAGATGGTTGCGCGCAAAATCTGTGCATGGCAAGCCGATTGTTGATCACGAATTCAGCTCTTCCGAAGATTTCTTCGGGCGTTACGCTTCGAATACATACCAGAAAGCGGCATGGGTGTTGCACATGCTGCGCCAAGAAGTCGGTGACGACTTATTCTTTGCGAGTGTTCGTGATTATTATCAAAGTTTCCAATCACAAGCTGTAGAAACGAAAAATTTGGTAGCTTCTTTTAATAAAGTATGTGACCGCGACTTAACTTGGTTTTTCAAGCAGTGGCTGTTGCGTCCAGGCTGCCCAAAAATTCACGTCGAGTTAGACAACGAACGAAATGAGTTAATTGTCGAGCAAAACAACACCGATTATCGCTTCGACTTGGTGGTGCGATATAAAGACGCAAACGAAAAAACGGTTGAAATGACAGTTGGGATGATGGGTAATAGCGCTTCGGTCATAGATGTCGGTCCTGGCGCTCACGATCTCGAGATCGACCCAGATGTTCAGCTGTTATTTATTTCAGAGTAACAGTAACTACACTATCAAACCCCTGCTTCGCGCCTTCATGGCGTACTACAAAAACATCGCCATCACGCAATTCGATCTCAACCGAGATAGTTGCAAAGTGAGTGGCTTGGTTCCAGGTGTCTGAATTTAAGCTAGCAACAAGTGCGTCGCCAGCGGCGTCACGTTTAATCAAGCTCAGGCGAATAGGGTAAGGAGCCAGCCCTTTGGCAGTAAGCAGATACTTGCCGTCTTCGCTGCCGGTTGCTACGGCGAGACTACGTACCCAGTTTGCGTGGTCCTGCCCGATGAGCGGATAGCTAGGTGCCTGACCGTTGTCAAAAGCAGCAGCCAGTTGCGGCTGCACATTAGCGTCGATGTTTGCAGAAGCAAAATACGCTGTACCGGAGGCATCGACAGCGATTACATGTTCGCTAACGCTGAGATCGTAGAACAGGTCGTGCTCTAGGCTGGCGATTGACGAGGCCTGAGTAGCTATGCCGCATGAGCAAAGCAGGAGGCTAAAGATTGGCGAGAGTATCTTCATGATGACTTGATTAGAGTAACAGCATGGCAACAGTACAACAAGTTCAAGAACTTGGCCTGAACCAGAATAGATCAACAATCTCGTAGTCTACTCGAGCTGCAAGTCTGAGCGTAATTTGTCTAACGAAAGGGGTCGAGTAGCGTAGAATAATCGACCATGAAAATTAGCCGACTATCGCTTTTTGTAATTGCTGTTTTAGGTGCCTCAACGGCCCTGAATGCGCAAAACACCCGTCCCGCTCATTTTGTTACACCATGGGCGCACGATAGCTCCGACCTGCAAGTCGATGGCCGCGTGCACTATGGCTCCTTCAAGAATGGCATGCGTTATGCTTGGGCTGATTTGCCTAAGCCAGAAGATCGCGTATACCTGCGTTTGCATGTTGATGTGGGTTCATTTGGCGAATCTGACAGTCAAGCTGGTATGGCTCACTTCCTCGAGCATATGGCTTTCAATGGTAGTGAGAATTTTGCTGCGGGTACGCTTATCGAGTGGTTCCAAGACCACGGTATGAGCTTTGGTGCCGATACTAATGCGCACACTGCTTTTTCCGAAACTGTATATAAGCTCGACTTGCCAAACCGCGATGAAAAGACTTTGCGCGAAGGCATGCTCGTCATGAGCGATTTTGCAAGAGGCATGACTATTGCCAACGACGAAGTACAGGCCGAGAAAGGCGTCATCGATGGTGAGCAACGCGAACGCGATTCCGCAGGTTACCGTGTTTTGGTTCAAGGGTTAGAGCGCCAGTACAAAGGCACGTTGTTAGCTAAGCGTCTGCCGATTGGCACCAAGCCAGTTCGCGACGAGTTCACCGGCGAATCGGTGCGTGAGTTTTACACTAAGTGGTACCGTCCCGAAAATATGACTATGGTTATCGTTGGCGATTTGCGCGGATACAACCCCGAGCAACTTATCGCCGAATTCTTTGAGGGCTTCGCTGGCCCAGACATTCCGGTCGACAACGAGCCGGAGATGGGCGAACCTACCCTCGACGACTTAACTTTCTTGGTCAGCGACGAAGAGATTCCGTCACTGGTAATGACAGTCGCCAATTTAAAGACGTATGTGCACCACGACGATACCGTCGAGCAGCGTTCACACGACATCGCTTTAATGGTGGCACATTCCATGTTGCGTCAGCGCTTTTCTGAAGCGGTTAAATTGCCCGACACAAAATATCTTGATGCTTCTGTAAGCACAGCGGGTGGCATGAAAGTGTTCGAGGGTGGCGATTTGTCAATCAGATGTGCTCCTGACGACTGGCAAGAGGCTATCACGCAAGCTTACGTTGCGTTGCGCGTAGCACTAAATTTTGGTTTTCAAGACGCCGAGTTAAACGAAGTACGCGCCAACTTGCAGCGCTCGCTGGCCGAGGCATTGGCGCGTGAAGCGACTGCGCACAGCTCGGGTTTGCGCGATGCCATCCTTGCCGAAATTGAAGATGGCCAAGTGCCCACCGATGCAGCATACGACCTCGAAATGTACGGCCCAATTCTCGAGGCGCTTACAGTAAAAGATTGCGTCAACGCTTTGCGCGACAATTGGCGTGATGGTGTGTTGTCGATTACCGCAGCGGGTAATTTGCAGTTAGAAAATGCTACTAAAGAGTTCTACCAGGTTTACGCCGACGCGCGCACCGCAGAAATCGAGCGTCTTGTCGACAAAGATCTCAAGCCTTTCGCTTATGCTTCATCCGCTGAAAATGCGGGTAAAGTTGTATCGCAAAACAAAATCGAAGACCTCGATATGTGGGTGGTTGAGCTATCTAACGGTGTGCTCCTTAACATTAAAAAGACCGACTTTAAGGCCAACCAAATCTTGATTAGTTCTCGTTTGGGCGACGGTGGTTTGGCCGTGCCGCACGGCCAAGAGATTGTTGCCGCAATGGCTAGTTTCGCCTACAGCGGCGGCGGCTTGGTCGAGCACAGCGTCGATGATATGCGACGCCTGTTTGCTGGTAAAGAGGTTGGCACGGCTCTAGAAATTGGTGACGACGCATTCACCTTCTCTGGACAAACAACCAGCGAAGACTTACTTCTCCAGTTTGAGTTGATGGTTGCTTCTATCGAGCATCCTGGTTATCGCAGCGACATGCTCGACATGATGTTCAAGCAGTTGCCGTTAATTTACCAGCAGCTCGAGCATAGCGCTCAAGGCCCGATGGCCTTCGAATTCGTGCCTGCAGTACTCGAAGGGTATTTGCGTGGTTCATTGTTGGGGCTTGAGTACATGCCGCCAAAAGAAGAGCTAGTCGCAGTCGACATGAAGCAAATTGAAAGTTTGCTCACACCATTGCTTGATGCCGCACCTCTAGAAGTCACCGTAGTTGGCGACGTCGATGTTGACCAAGTAATTGAATACGCTGCACAAACATTTGGTGCAATGCCACAGCGCCGTCAAGCCGCTGATCTAGTTGATGCAACTAAGGGTATCAAGCTCAGGTCGGGTATCGTCCTCAAGCGCAGTATCGACACTGCCGACAAGAAGGGCAATCTGATGATGTACTTCCCAACCAATGATGGTTTTGACGATGCACGTCGCCGTAACATTTCGTTCTTGGGGCAGGTCGTTAACGATCGTTTACGTCTTGAAGTTCGCGAGCGCTTAGGCGCTGCTTACTCACCTGGCGCTGGTGGTTCGGCGTCTACTGTTTTTGAAGGCCTTGGTGGCATCACGATTCAAGCTGCCGGTAATCCAGAAGATATTCAGATACTCATTGACGCTTGTCTCGGTGTAGCACAAAATTTGGCTGAAAACGGTGTCACTCAAGATGAGATCACTCGTCTTTCAGAGCCGGTTCTTAACCAAGTCCGTGATGCGATGCGTACCAACGGTTTCTGGTTGAACAGCATTAACGATGCGCAGTCGAATCCTGAAGGTTTGCATAGCTTGCGCACCATCGAATATTTTTACGCGAACATCTCAGTCGAAGATTTGTCGGCACTGGCGGCAGAATACCTGCAGCCAGCTAAGGCTAGTTACTTAGTGGTAACTCCTAATACGGCAACAGAATAAGTGTAGTCTTTTTCCCATTACTACTCTTAGGCGGTTCGTTGATGTTGAGACTGGCAACGCCAGGCCTCACCGCGACCCGCTAGATGAAAGTCGACGCCCATCTCTTTGCCAATGCTTCGATATCGTCGAGCGCAAAGCGCTGAACAATTTTCTCTATTAGGTTCTGTGGCATGGTAGACTTTAGCATGATTAGTTTCATCACGTCCCTGACTTGTAGCTTATCGCTGCTGAGTGTCTTGGCTCAAGCCCAAGAATTAAGTTACTCCCAACTTCTCGACCGCACCCACGACTTGCGTTACCTGTGCGAGATGCCGTTGCCCGGCGAACGGAGCGAGCAATTGCGCTTAGCAGTCGATGCAGGCTCGCTCGAATACTCAATAACGGGCCCGGCGGTTATCAGCCGTATCTTTGTCGATTCCACCTCCGGAGAATTGGCAATCGATTTCGGTGCCACGAAATTGCTAGTTGACCTGGGCGATGTAAAGCGTCTAGTCGCCGCGCCTCTAGCCACTAATTATGGCAATGCCACGGTGATATCTTTGCCCATCACTATTGCTGCTGACGCCAAGCTTACGGTTAGCGGCACTACGGCCAGCCATCTAGATATAGATGTTTGGTATCCAGCGAAGGGCGCGGTGTTACCCAACAGTAATAATAAGTTTTTACGCAGTCAGCGTCGTGCAATTGACGGAACAATCAGGGTGCTTGTTGCAAACGATCGTCCTGTAACTTTGTTGGTGCCAAACCCCAAGAAAACGGGTGTGGCCTACTTTCGATCAGCCGAACTTCCACCCTCTAGCACCAACGGAGAATTTCGTTGGCTGATTCGTGGCAATGGAGTAGTGCGCTGGATGGAGATACGTTTTGTGCATAAGGAGGCTCCGGCAGAAATTGAAGAGCTTCTGCGTTCTTTAGTGTTGAAGATCGAATATGGCTGTGATTCAATCGAAGAGGAAAGCGATGCAACGGTTGAGATGCCACTCGGAGATTTTTTTGCGAATTACCGTGGTGCAAATGGCAGCAACAGTTACTTGTTGGGTTATAACCAAGACACTCAAACTTTTTATTGCCGCTTGCCGATGCCGTTCCGAGATAGTGTGCGTTTTTCGATTGCTAGTGACATCGTAAAACCAGCGCGTTTCGTTATGTCAGCAGGCGTAGACAAGTTGCTACTAGACGAGGTGCCACCATTAACGCTGCGATCTAATTTTGTCCGCGCTACTGATGTGTCTAGTGCATCGTCCGCGCGTCTAAAGGTGAGTGGTATTGCTCGCATGTTCGCTGCAATGTTTTCATTTACTTCTTCAAGTAGCCTCGCGTTAGAACAGAATAACGATTTTGCTTTCGCTAATACTTCACAAGTGCCGTTGTACAGTATGGGCGAAAATGTGCTGCTGAGGCAAGGGCCGGGCGCATTCGGTAACAACAGTTTCGTACGTTGGTACCATGTAGCGGCGCCGTCCACAGTTAAAGAGTTGGTCTATAACCCGCAATTAAGCTTGCCGAGCGATGTCGAGACCGATTACAGCTTTAGCGCTTGGTGGTATGGCACACTTGACTCGAAGGTTGAAGGTGCGACAACCTATTCAGTCGCACAACGTTTGCATGCCGAAAAACCACAACCAAACTTTTTCGTACTCAGCAACGCCACTGAGGCCGAGCACACCACAACTCCTCGCATGTCTAAAGGTTCGATGGTTGCTGTCGAAATGGTCGATCCGTCTTTAGCGGTTAGCGCACTACAGTACAGCAAGTGGACGCCGTCCGATTCAATGCAGGCGGTGATTTATGATTTTGCTATTGCCGAATCCGGTACATTTGATTTCAAAGTTCAACTCATGACTGGGCCTGAGTTCGGGAAAGTGCAAGTGCTAATTGACGGACGTGCTACGGGCGAAGTCATTGAATGCCACTCCGACGGTTTGGGCATTACCGGCCTTATCGACATCGGCACGGTGCGCATGATGGCGCGCGAATCGCATTCGCTTGGTTTTCGAAGTGTTGATGAAAAGACGGTTGGCGTCGATTGTTACATAGTAAGTAAAACCGAAAAAAAATAGTATGACTTCATCTTACGAAAAAATGCTCGCACTGTGGGGCGAGATCTCTGATGTTGAGGGTGCCACTGCAGTGCTCAGCTGGGACCAAGAAACTTATATGCCTCCAAAGGGTGCGCCGGCACGTGGCAAAATACTATCGACTTTGGCTGGCGTACGGCACGCTAAATTAAATGCCGCCGAATTGCGCGCGGCGATTGATGCAGCTTACGACGAGGTCGATGAGGATAGTACCGAATACGCGCAAGTGGCGCGTGCTGATTACGAAGTCAAGCAGGCCAGTTGTATTCCGGCCGACTTGGCGACGGCGATTGCCGAGGCCGAATCTAATGGCTTAGTGGCGTGGCAGAATGCACGCAAAGAGTCGGACTTTTCATTGTTTGAATCGCAGTTAAGTGAGTTGGTTAAATTAAATCGCGAAAAGGCGGCTGCGTTAAATCCCGATATGCCGGCCTATGATGTGATGCTTAATTTGTACGAAGAGGGCGTCACCGAAAAACAGTTAGTGCCGATTTTTGATGAATTGGGCGGCGAATTAGCGCCATTGATTAAGGCGGCTGCCGATGCCGGCCCAGTTGACGAATCTTGTGCGATGGGCAATTTTGCAGCCGATGCGCAGCGCGATTTTGCCATGTTGATTGCTAGCAAAATGGGCTACGATAGCGAGGCAGGGCGATTGGATAAAACCACCCATCCGTTTTGTACGACATTCGGTGTAGATGATGTGCGCATTACTTGGCGCTGGCTCGACAACGATTTTAGATCTGGGCTTAGTGGGGTGATGCACGAAGCTGGCCATGGTTTATACGAGCAAGGACGTCCAGCTGATTGGGCGCGCACTCCGTTGTTTCACGCGACGGGTTTGGGCATGCACGAATCGCAATCACGCATGTGGGAAAACATGGTCGGCCGCAGCGAAGGTTTTTGGCAGTGGGCGATGCCGCATTTTCGCGCAGCCTTCCCAGAGCATGCGCATTGCTCGGTAGAACAGATGGTCAAGGCGCAAAACACCAGCCGTCCATCTTTGATTCGCGTTGAGGCTGATGAAGCGACCTATAATTTGCATGTGGCGGTGCGCTTCGAGATCGAGCGCAAGTTGTTTGCTAATCAGGTAGAAGTGAGCGATTTGCCCGAATTATGGGATAACACTTATCAAGACTTGTTGGGTATTAAGGCCGACAATGTGGCGGAGGGGGTGTTGCAAGATATTCACTGGGCGATGGGCGCGTTTGGGTATTTCCCGACCTACTCACTGGGCAACATTATTTGCGCGCAACTTTATAAAGCTGCCGAAGCAGAGTTGGGTGATTTGCAGGCGTCGTTTGCTAAGGGCGAATTTGCGCCGTTGCTAGGGTGGTTGCGCGAGAATATTCACCAGCACGGACGGCGTTTTTCTACTTTTGAATTGTTGAAGCGTGCAACGGGTGAAGAGTTGTGCGCAGATCCTTTGTTGAGTCATTTGAAAGAGCGAGTCTCTGCTGCTTATGGCTTATAATGGTGATAATGAAAGTCAAATTTGTTCTACTGGCGGTAGTGCTAATCACCTGCTAGGTGCTATTCACCCAACAACCAGAATCGCCGCCGGTAAACACTACGCCAGAACATGAGACTGTTGCGGCACATCTGTTTAGATAAAATTTTTATTTCCAGCCTACTAAATAAGCTACCCAAGATTCTTCATTCTCAGCCGCAGTCTCTAAGCTAAAAACACCATCACCTTCTCCATCTTCGTCGGTGCCTTCCCAGTGAGTGTCGACGGACTCAAAGCCAGCGTCAAACATGATGTCGCGCAACTCGGCCAGTGACCATAAACGCCAATCATAAGTGAATGCTTTTTCAAGTTTGGTGCCGTCATAAAAATGAAAGTGGATATAACATTTAATATCGTTAGTGATGGCGCACATGTTTTCTTGCTCCCATACATATTCAAATCCCTCTTCTTCGCGTACTTCTTCGCACTCAGATTGACTGCTCGGGCCACCCATTAAATCAACCGCAAACATGCCGCTATCATTTAGCGCAGCGTAAACTTTCTTGAAGTAATCAAGCATCAACGTGCGATCTTTGAAACACCAATACGAGAAATTAAACGCAGTCAGCACATCAACCGTCGGGGTTTCGACATCAAGCACGTTCGCCTCGATTTGCGTAACCCGCGGCTGCTCTTGCTCGTTTAACTTGTCTAAGTGATTGGTCTTGCCCCAAGTTAGCGGTTCGGGGTCTAAATCAACAGCCCACGCGTGCGAGTTGCGATGACCTTGTACCCACATTGCCGACAACAACGAAGTGCCAGCAAAATCTTCGCGCAACAACATTGGACGAGAACCGTGTTTCTCTTTGTATGTATCAATCAGAAAATCGTGATCGGCTTCGGGGTCATAAACCGAGCCCTCGTAAAGCGCGTACCGATCTGCAGTTTCAGCAGTAACTTTCTCTTTCTTGGTGTGGGTCGTCGACATCTAGCCTAAGATTTTAGGTCATTCAGGACCAACTTGTCCCACATTTTATCGCTCAATAAAAATCTACGGCAAAACATTAACAACTTGGCATCACGTCCGACAGCATAGCGAGTACGTGGACGCCGAGCCGTAAGCGCATGGTGTATAGCTTTAGCGCAAATCACGGTAGATGCGCCAGTATTCTCGGCACCGCGAACCGAGCGGCTCACTGAGTCCATCAATGTTTTATACGGTGCAAACTTTGCCCTAGGAATTCGCCCAAGCAAATTATCGGCCATATTTTTGGAGCTCGTCCAAATGGGTGTGGCGATACGGCCTGGTTGGATAATGCTTACATGAATCCCACTGTGCTTTAATTCTATACGCAGGGTATCGCTGATCGCCTCGACCGCGTGCTTCGATGCATGATAAGCGCCAAGCCCGGGAAACGAAACCTTGCCCGCCATCGATGACATATTCACCAAGCGAGCACCCTCTTTCATCAACGGTAAGAAAGCCTGCGTCACTTTCAATAACCCGGTAACGTTGACGTCCATCTGCTGCTCAAAGGCATCAATCGGGATGCACCCCAATGGCGCGGCGACTGCGATACCGGCGTTATTCACTAAACCATCGATGGCGCCATCACATTCGTCAGCCACGCGCGCTGCCGCTGCAGTAATTTGCGCATCATCACAAACATCGAGCATCAGCGGACGCACGCCCTTAATTTTCGCCCACTTGTCAAAATCACTTTGTTTACGCACTCCGGCATAAACCGTGAAGCCAAGCGTAGTCAGTGCCATGCAGGTGGTGTGGCCGATGCCGGTGGAGGCACCAGTCACTACCACAGTAGAAGAGTTAGGTATATTTGCTTTCATAAGGCGGGGGCTATTTTAGAATATCCGCCACTATGGTTTACAACGTCGCAATCATCGGTTCTGGTCCAGCAGGTTACACTGCTGCCATCTACAATTCTCGTGCTGGCCTCTCGCCACTGCAGTTCGAAGGCATGCAGCCGGGCGGGCAGCTGACCATCACTACTGATGTCGAAAATTATCCAGGGTTCCCTGATGGGGTGATGGGCCCTGAGTTGATGGCCGACTTCCGTAAGCAAGCCGAAAGGTTTGGTACCGAATTTGTCGAGTTCAAAAACATTAAGTCTGTCGATACATCGAAGCGCCCATTCGTTCTGGAAGACGACTTCGGAGGCACCTATGAAGCCCACACTGTTATTCTTGCTACTGGGGCACGTGCCAAACTGCTCGGCATCGATCGCGAATCAGAATTGATGGGCTTCGGCGTATCAGCTTGTGCAACTTGCGACGGCGCGTTTTTTGTCGATAAAGAACTCATCATCGTTGGTGCTGGCGATACTGCGATGGAAGAAGCTATCTATCTGACTCGCTTTGCTACAAAAGTGACCGTGATTCATCGTCGTGATGTATTCCGTGCTTCTAAAGTCATGGAAGATCGTGCTCGCGCCAACGAGAAAATCGAATGGAAGTTGTGGCGCCAGGTGACCGAAATTTACACCGGCGAAGACGGCAAACTGTCTGGAGTAAAGCTAGAAAACACCGAAGACGGCAGCTTTGAAGATTTCAAGTGCGAAGGCATGTTTGTTGCCATTGGCCATAAGCCAAACACTGAGTTCTTAGGTGACGAGTTCGACAAAGACAACGTCGGTTACTTAAAGGTAACCAACGGTACTCGCACTTCGGTCGAAGGCGTATTCGCAGCCGGGGATGTTCACGACCCAATCTATCGTCAAGCAGTTACTGCTGCGGGAATGGGCTGTGCTGCCGCACTTGACGCGCAAAATTACTTGACCGAAAAAGGTCTCGCGTAACTAGTTAGCGCCTTTAGTAATCGTTAGCAATAAACGATCCCACGCCAACGACTCGGCGTTGAGACCATGCTTGAAACGCACTTTCTCTTCGAGTTTGCGCGTAGTTAGCATCGCCGCCGGCGGATCTTCTAAAATTGACCGTATTAAGCGGCGCATTTCTTTACCGAATCTAAAGCAGTTTTCTTGATCGAGTAATTCGCGGTGGGGCGCAATGTCGCTGCCCACAGCAGGACGCCCTGCAGCGATGCATTCAAGTAATGAATTCGGTGCACCACCCTCAGAGTGACTAGAACTAACCGCAATTTTACTGGCGTTTATCACCGCTGATAATTCGAGACGGCTTAAGTTACCTAAGTAATGCGCCCAGTCATGCTTTGCTAGCTCGGCATGAAAGTCGTCTGAGTACTTTCCGCCAAAATCATGTCCGGCAAAACATAGTATCAACTGTGGACGCTCATCTGCTAGCGCGCGCATCTCGTATAAAGTTTCACTAACATTCTTTATTGCGCGAATGCCATTTGGCACAATCACCAATTCGCTTTCGCTGTTCAATGCGGGCATGCTTTCAGGCAAGTCCGACCTAGTCGAACGTGGCAAGGCCAACACGGCTTGGGGAATAATTGTTGTTTTGCTGCGCGCACATTCAAACAAGTCTTTGGCGCGTCGCCCTGGGCCCGAGCCCAAACTGATGCAATGTTCTGCACCTGCGACCGCTGCCGTCACATTTGCTGACGGTTTACCGTTCAAATCAGTGCCGGTAAACAACACCAGGTATTGACTGTCATTCTCTGCACACCAAGCCTGAACTTGTGGTGCCGCATCAACTGCATGACAAGCGATAAGTAAATCATACTTGTCGCTAACATTAGTTAACCCATCAACGTCAATAACAGTAACTTGATGTTTGCGCGCCTCAAGACCCGCAGCCAAGCGATGCGCAGTCGTAGTGTTACCTCGTGCTGCATTGACCGAACATGGCAACACAATGAGCAAATTCAATTTCATTTACTTGCCGCCAGACAACTGATCCAAGAATTCGGTGTTATCAACTGAGGTTTGGATGCGCTGCACCAATAACTCCATAGCTTCAACAGGGTTCATTTCGTTCAATACCTTGCGCATCAAGTAAACGCGTTGCAATTCATCTGCTGTAAACAACAGATCTTCCTTGCGCGTGCCCGATGGGTTAATGCCAATCGCAGGCCAAATACGACGTTCAGCTAAAGTACGATCAAGGACTAATTCCATGTTGCCGGTACCCTTAAATTCTTCGAAGATGACTTCGTCCATCTTTGAATTGGTGTCGACCAACGCAGTAGCCAAAATGGTCAGCGAACCACCGTTTTCGATGTTACGTGCCGCACCAAAGAAGCGTTTCGGCTTTAACAATGCGTCAGAAACCAAGCCGCCAGTCATTATCTTCGAGTTGGACGGCGCACAATTATTGTAAGCTCGTGCTAGTCGTGTAATCGAATCTAACAACACCACGACATCCTCGCCTTGCTCAACGCGCGCTTTCGCTTGTTCAATAACACGTTCGGCAACTTGGATATGACGTTCAGGCGGCTCGTCAAAAGTACTCGCCGCGATCTCGCGGTTTTCGCCGATGACTGAGCGTTCGAAGTCGGTAACTTCTTCTGGGCGCTCGTCAACCAACAATATCATCAAGTGACATTCTGGGTAGTTGGTGCAAATCGCGTTGGCAATCATTTGCAACAACACGGTTTTACCAGTACGAGGCGGCGCCACAATCAAGCCACGCTGACCTTTGCCCACAGGGGAGACTAAATCAATAATACGCGTTTCGGTGGTTTCTTGGTCAGTTTCAAGACGCAAGCGCTCTTCGGGGTACAGTGGAGTGCAATCGTGAAACGGCACATTCGAAAATTGCTTTTCAGGATCTTCGCCAAATACAGTGAGCACTTCGTGAAGAACCAACATGTCTTCTTTGCCTTCTTTTTCTGGCAATGGCAGCAATACTCCTGAAACAATTTGACCTGCTTGCAAGTGATGCTTTTCAATTAAGCCTTTGTGCAGCAATGCATCAGTATCGAAGTTTGGGGTGTAGTCGTTTTCGTTATGGCGTAAGAAACCAAGACCCACTTTAGTCACTTAGAGCACGCCGTTAGTGAAGAAAACATGGCCCGCCGCAAACTGTGCACGCATCAAACGGCGCAACAATTCGCCGCGGTGCAAACCAAGAGCATCTTCGACGCCTGCTTTGTCAGCTAAGTCTTGCAAGTCGGGTAAATCTAACTTGATAAAAGTGGATAAGTGGAAATCAGCTTTCTTGCGTTTCGCGGCAAAAGAAGGTACGTCTTTTTGTACCCAATCGTTTTCAGGAGCCGCCGGCAACTGAGTTGCGACGAAAGATTGACTGTTTGGGCGTTGCTGGGTAGCGCGACGCCGGCGACGACGACGTGGTTTACGTCTGCGT
>JAPYTC010000014.1 GCA_029941685.1 Planctomycetota bacterium
CTGGGAAGACGCTTTGTTGTCTCACCAGCGTCGTTATAAAACAATCTGGGAACAGTGTGACGATTTAGAAATGCGTCGCGAGAAGGCACCAAAGGGAAGTGACGAGCAGTCGTTCCGTTTGCATTTTCAAACCCAGGCATACACTGCGCAGATGGGTGATATTAACGTCTCAGTAAATTCGCGCACACGTAGTTCAGTTGAAGATAAAATCTTTAAGATAGAATTTGCAAAGGGCGAAAACGGATTTCGTCGCGATCAGCTACGTACTTTCTTGTTTAATGCCGAGTTGCTTTACCCGCGAGTGCGAACTACCGCGCTAGTGATTAAGCCTCACGCAGAAGGTGCTCGCAGCCGTGGTATCGATACTGGTGTTGAGCGTATCGATCTGTGGGACATCACGAAGCTCGAATTACGCCAGCGCTCGCCAAAGGCTAAGCGGTAGGTTGCGCCCAGCTGTATCCGCGTCTGGCAAAATGTTCTAAGTCTTTGATAGTGTCGAGGTCGAACATTTTTGGTCCGAGGTGCACTCGAAGACCGCAATTTTTAGCGGCAGCGATTGTTTGTTCGAGCACTTTTTCAGAGCTCCATTCAATCTCAAAAAATAGTTGCGGATGCACCTCTCGCATCGCCATAAACGCATAGCCGCCATCGAAAGTTGGCGCGATGCAGATATCGTTTTCGTTTAAGTTCGCACAGAGCTTGGCGATATAGTCTGGACTCAAATCAGGAGCATCGGTGCCACTCACCGCCACCCAATTATTGAATTTTGTTGACTGCAATGCGAGCAACATGCGCTGACCAAGATCGTCACCTTGCTGAATGGAGAGTGAATCGTACTGAGTTAACCATTCACCGAGTTGCTCACTAGATTCTGTCGTTGCCGACCACAAATGTCGCTGCCAATCTCTGCTCTGTAGCTGTCGCCAGAATTGGCCGGCCATTGCTTTATATATTTGCCGTGCTACCTCGGTGCCGACTGATGCGGCTAGCCGGGTTTTAACAGGGCCAGCTTGCCAATCCTTAGCCATCACAACAATGGCGTTTTCAGAAGCGTGCTTATTCATGTAACTAAGATACTCTAACACGTGAACAGGGTGTTAGTAAGTCGAGACGTGGTAAACTACTCTTTGAAATCATGACATCCGAAAAACTCTCCGACCTCTCACAACGTACTGTAAATGACGCTGTATCTACTCGTTATGCCGAAGGGGCAAATGCGGTTGTGCCAGAATTGTGTTGCCCAGTTAGTTACGACGGTAAATACCTCGAGAAATTACCTCAAGAGATTCTCGACCGAGACTACGGCTGCGGCGATCCTTCGCGGTTTGTCGCTGAAGGTGAAACGGTTCTCGACTTAGGTAGCGGTGGCGGAAAAATCTGTTACATAGCTAGTCAGATAGTTGGCCCCGAAGGAGCAGTGATTGGTGTAGATATGACACCTGATATGTTGGCGCTCGCGCGTGGCCATCAACAGTCCATGGCGGAAAAAATTGGCTGGGCTAACACGGTTTTTTATCGAGGGCAGATTGAAAATTTGAAGTTAGATCTCGATAAGCTTGATGGATGGTTAGACAATAATCAAGTGTCGAACGTAGAGTCGATGCAAGCAATGCAGGCAGAGGCGACTCGCTTAGAAAACGAAGAAACGATGGTGGCTGATGGCGGCGTAGATGTTGTAGTGTCAAACTGCGTGCTTAATTTGGTGGCTCCGCATCTAAAGCATAAATTATTCGATGAAATCTATCGAGTACTTAAGCCAGGCGGACGAGCGGTGATATCCGACATCGTTTCTTCCGTACGCGTTCCTGAAGAAATGCAAAAAGACTCCGAGCTGTGGTCTGGATGCATCTCCGGCGCTCTAGAAGAAGCAGATTTTATGCAGGCATTTGTCGAAGCTGGCTTTGTTGGTGTTACCAGTGTAGTGCGCCAACAAGAAGCATGGCAAACGGTGAATGACATCGAGTTTCGCTCGTTGACCGTTATTGCTTATCGTCCTCAGCAGGCACCATGTTGTGCAGCCGGTGGCGAAGTAATGTACAACGGTCCGTTCGAAGAAGTCAGCGATGAAAGCGGCATGGTGTTTATTCGCGGTGAGCGAGTAGCGGTCGATGCCGGCCAGTTGGCGATGTTTAACACAGCGCCATACCAAGATATGTTCACTTGCTTTGATGGCTCAGGCGTCGTTGTGTCCGAGCGCGATTCGGCGGGTGGTTGCTGTTAATGAGCGGTTTTGATTTTCCACCGTTGAGCCGCGTGGCTTTCTCGACTTTGCAGTTCAACATTGGCCGACTATGCAATCAGGCATGCTTGCATTGTCATGTCGAGTCTTCACCGTCTCTTAGTGGCCTCCAAGATAACTCTTCTGGAGAATTAATCGACAAAGTGATTGCGCTGCTTGGGGCAAACCCAAGTATTACCACATTAGATTTGACCGGCGGTGCTCCAGAGTTGAATTCGCATTTTCGACGATTGGTTGAAGCAAGCACTAGTTTGAAGCGTAAGGTATTAGTGCGTCACAACTTGACGGTTCAAGGCGAAGAAGGGCAAAGTGATTTGCCACAATTTTTTGCAGATAACAATGTCGAGTTGTTTTGTTCGCTACCATGCTATTTAGAAGAAAATGTAAATCAACAACGTGGTGGCGGGGTGTTTAAGTTAAGTATCGACGGTTTGCGGGCGCTAAACTCAATTGGCTACGCTCAGCCAAATAGCGACTTGCAGCTTAATTTGGTCTACAATCCATTAGCAGACCATTTGCCGCCAGCCCAGCAAGCACTTGAAAACGATTATCGTAGGGTTTTAGCCGAGGAATACGCGGTGCAGTTCAGTGCTTTGGTCACCATCACTAATCAACCCATCCATCGCTTCAAGCATTTCTTGCAACGCGAAAACAAATTAGATTCGTATATGACTTTGTTGCGCGACAATTTTAACCCGCAAACATTAGAGAGTTTAATGTGTCGCAGTGCAATTAGCTTGCGCTGGGATGGCAAACTGTTCGACTGCGATTTTAATCTAGTCAAAGATTTGCCCATGCTCAATCAGCAGGGGGGTGAGGTGGTGATTGACGATTTGTTGGCAGGTGCTCTCGATTCAACGGAGATCGCAGTCGACGACCACTGTTTCGCTTGCACCGCTGGTGCAGGCTCTAGCTGTGGCGGCGCCTTGGTCCAAGAAGTGTAATGAAGAAAGCCATCGTCTTGCTGTTAGTGATTGCCGTAGCTGTGGCTGTTTGGTTTCTGTTCTTGCAAGACAACATCAGCGAGGCATTCGATTGGGTGCGCGCCCAAGGTTTGCTTGGCGCGGTAGTTGTTGCTTTGGCGTATGCCTTGGCAACGGTGCTGATGATTCCTGGTTCAATTGCCACGCTCGCAATCGGCGCGATATATGGCCCTTGGTTAGGATTGGCGATAGTTTCTCCCGCCAGTGTGTTGGGTGCGACCGCTGCCTTCCTTTTAGGACGCGGCGCTTTCCGCCCGGTGATTGAGAAAAAGATGGGTACTTCAAAAAAGTTCGCGGCATTGCAAACAGCTATCGCCCAACAAGGATTTAAGATTTTGACATTGGTTCGCCTGTCACCCATATTCCCTTTTAACTTAATTAATTATGCTTTCGGTATTACTCGTATTTCATTAAGAAATTACGTATTAGGTTCTTTTCTCGGAATGTTGCCGGGTACTTTGCTATACGTTTACCTTGGATCTGCGGTGGGTGACGTCGGCAAGTTGATTAGCGAAGGTGTTCAAGATGCTGGCCAAGCTGGCGACATAATGTTTTATGGCGGCCTGTTAGCGACTCTGATTGTTAGTATCATTATTGCCAGAATAGCCAAGCGCGCATTAGCCGAAGCAACAGCTCCTCATCAACGATAACTTATGTCATTGCTTCCAAACAACGAATACGACAACCAGTTGCAACAATTGGTTGGGCCCGGTGATTGGCAGTCACCCGAGCCGCAGCGCTTGTATGACTTGGTGGTCATCGGTGGTGGTACAGCAGGATTGGTCGCCGCGGCCATAGCGGTAGGATTAGGTGCCAAGGTCGCGCTGATTGAATCGAATTTGATGGGTGGCGATTGCCTCAATTACGGATGTGTGCCATCGAAGGCGCTGTTAGCGGTTTCGCATCGCCTGCGCTATTTACGTGATGCAGATGAGTACGGTATGCCAGTGACAAATGGCGATGTTGATTTTGGTAAAGTGATGCAGCGCCTTCGAAAAATTCGTGCCGACATTGCACATCACGATGGGGCACAGCGATTCACTGATTTAGGCGTCGATGTTTTCATTGGGCATGGTAAGTTTTTGGATAAAGAAACCGTCCACGTTGAAATGGACGGCGGTGCAATGCGGGCACTTCAGTTTAAGAGGTGTTTGATCGCCACAGGAGCTCATCCAACGATGCTGCCTATAGAAGGTATTGACGACGTCTCGCCGATGTCCAACCATGACATCTTCAATCTCGAAGAACTGCCAAAGCGTTTGGCTGTAATCGGTGCTGGCCCTATCGGCGTTGAAATGGCGCAGTCGTTTTCGCGCTTCGGTTCCGAGGTAAGCGTCATTGCTTTAGACGACCAAGTGTTGCCGCGCGAAGATGCTGAGGCGGCGCAAGTCGTTACTGAAGCGTTACAGCAAGACGGCGTCAAAATGTATTTGGGTGCGCAGATATCCAAATTCGTCGCGACCGATTCTGCTAAAGAAATTCACTTTGAATTGAACGGTCAAAGTCATGTCGTTGAAGCAGACGCAATTTTGCTTGCAACGGGTCGTTCGCCTAATGTTGACGATGTCGACTTAGCAAAAGCTGGGGTGGCATTCGACAAGCTCGGCGTAAAGGTAAATGACAAACTGCGCACATCTAATCCGCGAATATATGCTGCGGGTGATGTTATAGGTGGCGTTCAATTTACGCATGCTGCCGATGCGATGGCGCGCATTGTCGTGCGCAATGCATTCTTTTTTGGTAACGGCAAATTGAGCGACTTGGTCATTCCGTGGGCGACCTATTGCGACCCAGAGTTGGCACAAGTTGGCTTGCAGCTTGTTGATGCCGACAAGGCGCTGTGCGAACTTGATTCGTTGCGCTTCGACTTTAAAGACATCGACCGCAATTTGCTCGAAGGCGAAACGTCGGGCTTTGCAAAAGTAGTGTTCGAAAAGAAAAGTGGCATTGTGCGAGGTGCGACAGTCGTTGGCAATCATGCCGGAGAATTGATTGGCGAAATGACCTTGGCGATCGAAAAGAAAATGAAGCTTAGTGAGTTCTCATCAGTGATTCACGCTTATCCAACAACAGCTTCGATCTTCAGCCGCCTTGGCGACAAAGCTAGTGGAGCGCGCTTAACTCCATTTGTCGCCAAGTTGCTCAAGACGATTATTGCTTGGCGCCGTTGATGCCCTTATCTATTTGCGCTATTATTCCGACTCTTAATGAAGAAGAGTGTATTGTCCAATGTATAGAAAAATTGCGCGCGCGGGGTGTCGCACAAATAATTGTTGCCGATGGAGGCTCCCACGACCGCACCGTTCAACTCGCCACTGATTTGGGCACGAAGGTAGTCCGTGCAATTCGCGGGCGTGGCCAGCAATTGCACGCGGCTACTTGTCATGTTGAACACCCAATCATTTGGTTGGTCCATGCAGACTGCACCCCACCATCAACTGCAACTACAACAATTGCCGAATCCGTCGAGAGTGGTGCGCAGTGGGGTGCATTTGCAATTGAACATATTGTGCCACATGATGCTTCTAGATTACTGCGCTGGTGCTTAACGGTTGCGAATAAGCGTTCTCGGACTACAGTGACTCCTTATGGCGACCAGGCCATTTTCGTTACTCGCGAGTTACTGCAGCAGATCGGCGGCGTTCCACAACAAGAAATAATGGAAGACCTCGAGTTAAGCATTAGACTCAATAAAATTACTCCGCCGGTAATTCATCAATCAACAATCTCAGTTGATTCGCGTCGATTTGTGCGCCATCCTGTCAAAACATTCTTGGCATGGATGACCTTCCCGTGGCTTTATAAGTTGAGGGTGTCGCCGCAGCGATTAATGAGATGGTATAGCCGATGAATATGTTGTAGGCTAGTTGCATGACTGATCTTACACGCCGTAAATTCCTTCAAGCAACGGGCGCTTCAATCGCTACAACTTCATTGTTCGGTGCTTCCACAGCGCAGCCGCAGCCGCCGTTGCCGTCCGCAGGAAAACATGATGGTGTAGCTATCTCGTCGGCCAATGGATTAGAAACCGTAAAGATTGCGCATCAACTTATGCTCAATGAAGGGATGCGCCCAGTGTCGGCAGCAATCCGTGGTGTGGCAGTTGTTGAAGCCGACCCGAATGATATGTCGGTAGGCTACGGTGGTTTGCCGAATGAGCTTGGCGTGGTTCAGCTTGATAGTTCATGCATGGATGGCCCAACTCATAATGCCGGCAGTGTTGCTTGTATCGAAGACATCATGCACCCGGCGCAGGTCGCCGAGTTGGTGATGGATCGTACCGACCACATTAATTTAGTCGGAAAGGGTGCGCGTCAATTCGCGATCGACCATGGATTTAAAACTGAAAACTTATTGACCGACCGCGCCCGTGAAATATGGTTGAAGTGGCGTGCCAAACGAACGGACGACGACCGCTTGTGGCCGCTCGGAGATACTGTTCCGGCAGACCCGGCTTTGGCTGATGAACCACGACCCTGGGGCACGATTCATTGCTCGGCTATTAATAGCGTGGGCGACGTTGGCTGCTGTACAACAACAAGCGGCTTGTCGTTTAAAATCCCGGGGCGCATTGGCGATTCGCCGTTAGTTGGTGCCGGAATGTACTGCGATAACGAAATTGGTACAGCTGGAGCAACTGGTCGCGGCGAAGCAGCGATACTGAGTGGCGGCTCGATGTTGGCCGTAGAACGTATGCGCGCTGGCGACTCGCCAGAACAAGCGTGCCTATATGTGTTGAAGCGCGTTGCCCAACAGGCACAACGCGCTTCAAAGTGGCAACCCATGCTTTACAAGGACGGAGTCCCTAATTTCGGATTGACTTTTTATGCGATTCGCAAAGACGGAACATACGCCTCTGCTAGTATGCACGGTAAACCAGGTAGTCGCAAGTTTGCCGTTGCAGACAAAAATGGTGTACGCCTAGAAGACTGCGCGATTGCTTTCGCTTAGTCTTGGTTGTTTTCGTACAGGTGGTCTTCTGTAAGAATGTGGTATTGATCAACCGAGCGAATCAGGAGGTCACTCATTGATTCACGGAATGAACAGCATTCGAACTTAACCCCTTTAGCTTGGATGAGTGGAGCGACATCTGCGAACACGCCATTGCCAGAAACTACAACGATTACGTCTACCTTGTCGGCGATACGAAGCATTTCCATGGCCATGCCTAATTCCCATTCAGCTTTGCGTGATCCGTCTACGCGTTCGATAACTTCGCGCTTTCGCACTTCGAAACCACAGTAACGTAGGTGGTCAGTAAAACCTATTTGGTCGAGACCATCGCGCTCGATAACGTAGGCGAAAGCGCGAGTAAGACGACGGTTGCGTACACAAGCACGTAGCATGTGAGCATAAGATAGGTTACTACCGAATGACTTCTTCGCAGAGTGGTACATGTTTTGTACGTCAACGAAAACCGCAACATTTTGACGCTTCAAGAAACCACCTGGAGCCGCATAACCACCATTTGATGGGATGCGTCCGGTTAGTGGGTCGAGTGCTAAAGCACGGCGCAAGCGAGCGACCTCGTCTTGCAGGTCGTAAAAATAATCTTCTAGGTCTTCACGCTCGATTGTTGCGGCGTCAACAGACGGCTGCAATACAAAGTGCGAATTTAGTGAAGAGGCAGGTGGTGAAGCAGGCGCAACGTGAGCTTTCGGTTCCGAAAGTTCTGCCGTTTCTTCATCGTTGTTTTCTTTGACTTCGGAGTCAGACATGTGAGTAATTGTGTAAAGGGATTGTGGGGGGTAAAATTCACCGCCGACATGTCGGCTGGAAAAATTCAGAGGCTAAATCAGCCCCCGAGGTTGGGGATTATACCCTAGTTATTGCTTGGTATCGATGCTTAGAATGGAATCTAATAAGTAAGTCTTAGTAATGCCGCTAGAGTCACATACAGCCTCGAGGAGGGCACGATCGCCCAAGCTGTATATAAGTCGCGGATGTACTTTAATCACATAATTGCGCCCATTTGCGAGCCGATAATCAATGGACAGGCTAGTCCGTTGCATTGCAGCATCGCGCAGTGGCTGAAAACGTTTTGGCAGTCTGATTTGGTTTGGTTTGAAACCACTTAGCGGCGCGCCATTACCCATCTTGCTCCAGCACGTTTCGGCACCACATTCTAGCTCGATGTGCTGAAGAAGAAAGAAGGTATTCTCGGCGTCAGCAAGCGCGCGGTGAGAGATTTGATTGGGCAGATTTAAGTCAGTTACCAAATCGCTTAATGAGTTCGATTTTTGTTGCAGTAGCTTTCGCGCTGCGGACAAGGTGCAGTAGGTTTTGTTTTTGCTGATGCGTAAGTCGGCCCGCCATAATTCACTTGCCAACATTGCCGCATCGAAACGGACGTTATGACCTACAAGCGGCAAGTCCCCAAGCCAATCGGTGAATGCAGGCAGGGCAGCAGAAGCAGTCAGTTTGTCATCAACCATGGCATTGTCGATCCCATGAACACGAATCACATTGAGCGGAATATTGCATTCGGGATTTAATAAGACTTCGAAGGTATCAACGATTTCATTGTCGACTACTTTGACGGCGCCAATTTCAATAATCCGTGCTCCGGGAGGCATGCCGGTAGTCTCGGTATCAAAAACAACATATGAATCGTGTTTACTCATCGCGGTTTCCTAACCAACGAGGAATCATCGCGGTTTCCTAACCAACGAGGAATATAGTTGGCGCCGAGATAAAACAATGGAGTATCGAGTAAGGCTATCATAGATTTGAAAATCCATAAATCTAGAATAGCGGTCCACA
This sequence comes from Planctomycetota bacterium, assembly GCA_029941685.1. Lineage (GTDB taxonomy): Bacteria > Planctomycetota > UBA1135 > UBA1135 > UBA1135 > JAPKEZ01. The sequence goes on from JAPYTC010000014.1 coordinate 8,986, forward strand.
TCTGGGACGGCGTCCAGATGCCTGCGAACAGCACCCATACCACTAGTGCCGAGTCTACGAATTGGGAGATGACGGTTGAGCCATTATTGCGTAGCCACAGATGGCGACCATTAGTTAGGTTTTTCCAGAAGTGGAATATTTTAATGTCGATTAGTTGCGCGAATAAATAGGCAATCATTGAAGCGCCAATAACGCGGTAACTGTTGCCAAACACTTTGTGAAAAGTCGAGTCGTCGACAACAGAATCGTCGATGGCTGGCATGATGTCGGCGATGGCCAATGTGGCGATAACCAACAGTGATGCGACCATTCCGCCGATTACAACCATGTTAGCGCGAGCCTTGCCGTATATTTCGCTTAATAGGTCAGTGACCAAAAATGTTAATGGATAAGGGATGACCCCAGCCGACAAAATAAATGTTTTGCCGAAGATATCGATATGAAAAAATTTATTTGCAATAAGGTTGGCGACAACTAGCGAGCCAGTAAACAAGGCCGCCAGAATTAAGTAAAGACGTTCGCTGCGTGCCATCATTTTTTCGGAACCACTAAGCTGTTCACCCATGTTGTCCATTCTTCGTCGGCCCTCATAAACGACCAGCCATAAGCAACTTTAAGGGCGTCACGTTGAGCAGCTAAATTGGCTGTGGCACTAGGGTTGTTCTTTAAAACTAAAATCCATTGGGCAAACTTTTCTGGACTGTGTTGGTACATAAACACAATCTTTGACCACGACTCAACGTGGGCATTGAAATCGATGTCACCGTAGCTACGCATTTTGCTCAGATTAACGAAACCGTGGGTGTCATCTTTGGCGACAATGGTTTTAATGGATTTAACCCATTCTTTAGAGTCTTCGCTGAACTCAATCGACCCTTCGTCAAGGTCGTACATGTTGAAGCGCTTGTCGTTGATTTGCGTAAAGTAATGGCCTAAGCCGACGCGCATCCAGACCGGTGCCTCGTATAAGTAAAGCATATAGGCGTCGAATAGGTTGATAATCACGTTGTGCAGCATCGCATTGTGCAAATGGCGATCGTGCTTTATTTTTTCGGGTTCCGTTGCCAAGCCGAACCACATTGAACGTGACACTGGATTTTCGCCAAATGGACGCCAATCGTTATGCCATCGTTGTGGATGTGAATCGAGTAGTCCGATGTAGTCACGTTTGATTGCAGCGATATCGGATTCTTTGATAAGCAACAACACCTCATGCTTCATCGGCATGCCAAAGTACTGGCCCAAGCCCAGCCATTGCGGTAATCCGGGTTTACGCTTTTCAGCTTCAAGCCAATGCTGCTTTAATGTTTCACTCCAGCCGTTTTCGGCGGCGTCGATAAATATGTCTTCGGTAGGGAGGCTAGCAAAGGGGTCTTCTTGCCAACCGAACATACCTAAGATTTGTTGATAAGCATTTTCTGCGCGCCAGGCCATCAAGTGAATGCGCATCCATGGATCAAGAGTTTTGATTTTTCTTGGCTTAAGGTGCGGAAATGCTTTCGCAAATTCGCTTAATTCCGCGAGGTAAGGCTTTTTGTCTTTGACCGGAATCTTCCATGACTTTAGTTCTCCACCAAAACGAAAATGCTCGGTTTCGACCCACATTAGTTTTTTATTTTTGATGTGTTGAGTTATGTTTTCACTGTCACTTGTGAAAAACAAATAAGGTCCATGCCCAACCACGCCGGCCTGCTGCATGCGTTTGGGGTCGTTGAGGCACATTGTGCATTCTGATTCGACGGCTTGAGCACTAAATAGAGAAAGAATGATTAAGCTTATCATCATATTTTGGATGACCACTCGGTAGCTAGTTCAATGAGCTCGGTCATTGATGGACGAAGCAGTGGTGGCTCGCCGCCGACGACAACCCGGCAGGCATTAATTGCGCCAAGACGAAGCGCAGTGTCGCTATTGTTTAAGTTGTCGGCCAAAATACTAGCATCTTCTATTAACCCGAAAAGTTCGAACAAATGCAAGCCAAGAAGCCGCACTTTTTTGTTTGGCGTCGAAACTTTTTCGGCAATGAGCTCGGACATGATGCCGCGCGATACTCCCGAAAAATCATTACGCAGTTGCTGCTTGTTGTCTTTCCATTGGCTGTCAATTATTTTGACACAAGCGTTGACCATCAACTTGTCCCCGAGCTGAATTAATCCACGCACACAATGGTACTGAACAGCTTCGTCATCGATTGAAAGATAATTATTAAGGACTTCCTTGCGGTCTTCGCGTGAGCTGTCAGTCCAGCGTTGCATTAAGTATGCGTAAACATGATTGGTCGTTTTGCGATTGCACAACTCTAAAGCAATATGCAAGTCGTCGTCTAGCAAAATAGAATCGAGTACTCGTGTCAGATGTTGTTGGCGCTCGACCTTGGCCATCCTTGGAAACGACGTCAAACATTTCGGTATCACGCATTCACCAAGCTCAATCAACGAAGCGATGCCATCACTGATTTCGTCGATATCATTTTCGTTGTCGATTTCACCTTTTTCAATGAGGCGTAGTGCCTTCATCATCATTTTCTTTTCGGTCGATTTTATACGAGCAAACTTTTTCTTTTGGACGACTTCAACATCTTCCTGCTCAGATTCTTGAGCAATGATTTGTTGTGGCAAACTCAAAAATGAGATGGCCGCAAGTAGAAGGTAGGGCAGGCTTTTATTCACGAGATGATGGGTCGCGGAATTCGTATGGCAGGCACGAGATTAACTCGTCGCTGCCAGACAGGGGAGCATTTTGCCATTTCTGCCGATTGGCGCGGTAGACACTTGCATCGGCGATCTCGATTTGAAAAATATCGACATCGAGGCTGGCGGTGCTCCGTTGCCCAAATTTGCGTTCGGTCAAAAAAACAATGGCCCAGCCAGCAGATGTTTGGACCGGAGGTGACCACTCGCCATTTTCTAGGACAGCTGTTGCGGCGGCAACATTTGCCCCAAGTTGACTTGGGGTTGGCGGGGTAGCCTTGTGCTCATGGCTTACGCCCGCCAGGTTGGCATCTAACAACACCACAGGATTGTATTTTCCGTATTCTTCAAGGAGTAATACCATTTTTTGCCGCGCAGACTCACTTGCTTCAGGGTGTGTTTGGTGCAATATTTCGGCCTCCGCCAAACCGTTCATCAGTAAATGAGATCGCAGCGTAGCTTCACCATATTCTGGGAAAGAATGCTGCAATTTTTTGGCTATATTGTCGATAGTATCTGCGTAAATTACTGTGGCACCAATCTGAATGTATTCGTCAGGTTGCGCACAGCTCATAAAAATTCCAACTAATAGGCAACAACAGCTCAGCCGAGCTAAAATGTAGGGCAAGTTAGCCCTCGTTAACGTCCGAAACAACATCACAACTATGATTTTACCGTTTTTACTCACTTTCGCAGCCCTTTCTTCGGCTTCATTCCCGCAAGACGCTTTTTCTGTTCCAACGGATAAGGGAGAATCCGCTACTCAAAGAGTTGTGGTGCAAAGCATCGAGGTTAGTGCTGAAGAGCAGCTAACCCGTGCATTGATTTACTCATCAGGCTCGCGCTATATTCTACAGCGTACGCTCAGCGAATTGTTGAGTGATGAAATTACTCGTCGCCGCGAAGCAAATGTTTTTGTCGGTGAGGTCGATATCAGCAACGAAGAAATTGACGCGCAAATTCAAAAGAGAGTAGATCTCGTTCTTGCACAAGATCCAACTTTAGATTTCTGGGACCAAGTACGCGCACAGGGTTTTACTAAAGAAACTTTCCGTGACGAGATGCGTCGCAACATTCAGGCGCAACGTATGTTCTTCCCAGACGATCCAGAACAATGGCCGGTTGACCAACTCGCCGAAGTCCTCGGGCAACACTGGACAGACTTTTTGAAGAATGATCACCAGACATTGGTTGAGATGAAAAGCAAAGGCGAGTCTCAGCCTCTTAATGACCAAATGATGAATCAATTTTTGATGCCAACAATCTGGATGTCATTAATGAAAAACGGCACCATCGTTAATCCATCAGACGGACTACCTGAAGGCGTGTGCATGCGTGTCAATGGCCGTGACATTTTGACAGCCGAAGTGTACAAGATCATCGAGCCGATGATTGCTGATGTCGAGCGCAGCTGGGCAGCAGATTTCGTTTCTGACCTCAGCTTGGTAACCCATGCCTTGAAAGAGTCAGGCCATTGGATGACTGACGCACAGTACATGACAGATCTAGACGTCGAGCGCGCAGATTACGAAGGCACAATCATACCTCACGAGATGATGATTTTGCAATTCTTGGGCTTCCCAAGCATGGAAATCTACTACCAATATTTCCGTGCACGTCACTCATTCATCAATGCTTTACCGGCAAAAGATAGCGAAGAGTACGCTGAATTAGTTGCCAACATCACCGCAGAGCGCGGCAGTTTTTATGGCGCGGATAAAATGCAAGTTGATGTGATTATGTTGGGTGTGCGTAGTAAAACAACGGGTAAGTTCCCATTTAAGGGTAACCCATACACCGATTGTTTCGAGCGCGCTACCGAAGTCGCCGAAATTCTCGCTGAGGAAGACGCTGATTGGGATCGCATCCTGCTTGATTATTCCGATTATCCAGATACAGTCGGTGGCGCTCAGTCGTCGACCCTGCCGCAGCCTCATCGCGGAAAACTACCCATGCAGTCACGTAATGATTTGCGCGGCTTCCTTATGGAAAATGATTACACTGATTTCATTTTCCAATCATCAATGGCTGACCAGATGTTCTTTCACTCAGAGCTGGGTAAAGTTTACGGTCCTATCAGAACACCACTTGGTTACTCTTTCTACCGCATCAATGCGGTCGCGAAAGGCTCAAAGGTTGTTGATTACGCCAACAGCGAACGTGATGCTTTCGTTATCGACGACGATTTGCTCACTACGCACTTTCACGCATACGTTAAGGGGTTGCGTGCTGAAGCCAAATAGGGCAATTGGCTAAATCAGGCACATCGCTGCTTGGCGCGTATCAACGCGTCATGCCGTACCTAAGCAAATATAAAGCTTCGGTAGCAGCAGTGATAGTGCTTGGCGCAGTGGCAGCGCTTGGTTCGCGATTTACGATTGTATTTATTAAGCCTTTAATAGATCGTCTGCATTTAGATCCCGGTGAGGCGCCTACCGCAGATCCTGCTTCGTCTTCAGCGCTAAATAAGTTTACTGACGCAGTTCTCGAGCCGTGGTTGGCAACGTTCGGTGACTGGGATTTAGATCCGGGGGTAAGCCAGGCTATTGTTTTAGTTAGCGTTATGCTCGGCATGGCAATTGTGTTTGCCGGCGTGCAGTATGTGTTCATTAAGGTGTCACGTATGTTGTCGGTTTATATGATTACTGATTTGCGTCAAGACATGGCAAGTCACGTGGCAAATCTCGGCATGGGCTACCACTCCGGACGCCGTCTTGGTGATTTGGTGTCGCGAATGACAGCCGATGCTAATACCGCATTGCGGATATTGAACATGATGATCGAAGAAATGGTGCAGTCACCGTTCAATATTATCGGTTCATTATTGGTGGCTTACGCGGCTGAGCCTACTGCCACGATAGGCACTTTGGTTTTCTTGCCACTGTTGGCGCTACCCGTAATAATAATTGGTCCGCGCATTCGTCGCCGCGCTCGCAAGTCGCAAGATTCTTTAGGTGACACTACACAACTGCTCACTCAGATGTTGTCCGGTATTCGAGTGGTAAAAGCCTTCCGCATGGAAGAGCGCGAAGCTCAAGAATACCGCAAAGCTAACGACGAATTCGTCGTCCAAACTCGGGGAATGGTGCGGGCGCAAGCGGTGTCACTTGCTGTTACCGCCTTCTTCGCCAACGGTGGTGTCGGGCTGGTTATTGGCGCGCTAGTCATCGTTCACCTAACCATCGTCGAGATCTTCCATGACGTTGGCACTATGTTTGCCTTCTTCATCGCGATAGGTACTTTATTCGCATATGTGCGTCGACTGACTCGTGCTTTCACAGGTATTTATGCCTCAATGGGTTCGCTCGACCGAGTTTTTGAAGTGTTTGATTTGCAGCCTGATATGCGAATCAATCCTGATGCGCAATCACTCGAAAAAGTCAATCAACAAATTGAATTTAGTGACATTAGCTTTTCATATCCTGGTGCACCAGAGAAGGCGATCGACGGCCTAAGCTTAACCGTCAAGCGTGGCGAGAAAGTTGCGCTCGTTGGTTTGTCAGGTGCAGGTAAGTCGACGCTGCTTGATTTGGTAGCGCGCTTTTATGATGTTGATAGCGGCGCGATAAAAGTTGATGGCGTTGACTTGCGCGATATCAAGCAAGATGATTGGTTAAGGCAGTTGGCTGTGGTGCAGCAACAACCGTTTTTATTCCAGGCATCCATTCGCGAAAATATTTTGTATGGTCGCCCTGATGCGAGCGAAGAACAATTGCAGCAGGCAATCGATGCCGCCAACTTGCGCGACACTATTGACCAATTGCCAGATGGTTTAGAAACTCAGGTTGGCGACTCTGGTTCACGGTTAAGTGGTGGTCAAGCACAACGCGTTACCATCGCGCGTGCTTTGCTGAAAGATTCAGAAGTATTGTTGCTCGATGAAGCGACATCGGCGCTTGACTCAGAATCAGAGCATAAAGTGCAAGTAGCTCTAGCAAACCTAATGGAAGGACGCACATCGTTTGTGATTGCCCATCGCCTAGGTACGATCCGCGCTGCTGACCGTATTTTGGTAATGGAGTTTGGCCGAATTGTTGAAGAGGGTAGCCACGACGAATTAGTCGCCGCTAATGGCACCTATTCACACATGTGGAAGCTTCAACTAGGACTCGATTAGTAACGCAACAACTTGCGCGGTGATGCGCATCGCGTCGCCATTTTCGGTAGTCTTGCCTTTGACATTGATACGATCTATCTCGAGCTGGGTTAACTCGCTAAGTCGCTGACGAATTGCTGCTCGCTGCGGCGAAATTATTGGGTTATCACAAATCAACACGCAGTCGAGTGAGACCAAGCCGAGACTTTTTTTTGATATTTTCGCCATGCAATGTTCAACGAACACCGAACTACTGCAGTCGCGCCATCGTTCGTCGTTGTCACTAAAAGTTGTGCCCAAATCTTCGAGGCCTGCTGCGCCAAGAATTGCATCGCAAACCGCATGCAATAAAACGTCAGCATCTGAGTGTCCGACTGGGGCCAATTCACTGTCAAACAAGACGCCGCCAATGTAGCAGTCGCCGCCGACCTCGAGGCGATGACAGTCGTAACCTAGTCCGATGCGCGGAGCATTCATTAACTTATCGATCCACATTGCAAGAGCGCCTCGGCAACGTACAAGTCGCGTGGGCTAGTCAGCTTGAAATTTGGATTTGAGCAGGCAACCAACTCTGGATGCCGACCAATCTTTTCGAGCATCATGCTCTCGTCCGTCGGCAAACCCATTGCTTTAGCATCCCATGATGAAAATGCTTCAAGCATTGTTTCGCATTTAGCACCTTGCGGAGTTTGCGCGCGCCATAAGTCTTGACGATCGACGGTTAAAGTGACTCGTGTATCGCCACAAGATTGTTTTAGAGTATCTGCAAGCGGTTCGGCGGCAATCGCGCATCCATGTTGACGCATGCTGCTAATTACGCTTTCGATGTCGGTGCTTCCAATTAACGGACGTGCTGCATCATGCACCAAGACATAATCATGACCATCGCATATTGCTTCAACTCCGTTGCGGCTGGAAATCCAGCGTTCACTACCGCCGGCTACAGTCAGGTCAGCGCCCAAGTGAGTAGGGCTGGTTGACCATTCGGCTTGCATGCGTTTAATGTCGTAATCATTCATTACCACGACAATGCGTCCGATGGAAGCGCAGGCGCGAAAAGCCCGAATCGAGTATGCCAAAAGAGGTTGGCCATTGAGACGCATTAAGGCTTTGTTGGTGCCTCCCATGCGGCGTCCTTGGCCGGCTGCAACTATGACGGCGGCTGTGTCAGAAACCATGTCCTTAGGTTAGCATTTTGTTAGGCTATAGGGGTGGATAGACTTCGCGTTCTTGGCATCGACCCCGGTACAATAAAATTAGGATGGTCGGTGGTTGATACGTGTACCGAAAATGCAACCCACCGAGTTGATTCTGGTTGTTTAACGCTTGGCAAAAGCAGTGCTTCAATTGCCGAACGCTTGCATCAGTTACATATTCAACTCCGTCAAGTTATCGAACGCTTCCATCCTGATGTGTTGGCAATTGAGTCGGCATTCTTCGGTGACAACGCGCGCTCGGCTTTACGTATTGGCGAAGCGCGTGGGGTAGTGCTAATGATGGCAGCCGAATTCAATATGGATGTCGATGAAATCCCGCCTGCTACGGTCAAGCGTCGCATCGCTGGAAACGGACGTGCGACTAAAGAACAAGTGTATTCCATGACCCTGCAGCACCTTGGTTGTGCAGATTTTAGTCCAGCAAGCGAAGATGAAAGTGATGCCGTTGCAATTGCCCTGTGCCACATTCAATCGCTTGATGTTCCAAAAGCGACATCCAATAATAAGTTGAATAGTAAGCCCAAAAATGGCAGAAGTTGCGTTAAACTGCCTCCTGGTTCCACATTTCAATAGCATGCCCGCTCCTGCCCTCACCGATTTCTCCCAGTTACAAAGCTGGTTGGTGGCTAATCCTGACGCACTCGAGCCAGGCTTGGTTCTTCACGATAAGCAACTCTATCTTGGGCCTGACTTGACGATTCCTGTTTACGGTACCGATCCATTCGGGCGCCCATGTTTGTGCATGATCCACCCCACGCTCGATTCAACGGTTTGCGACAAAATGCTCGAGGTGGTTTCACGGCTTCAAACCGAAGGACGACGGTTTCGTCCGCTATTTGCTCTGCCTTCCGAGCCACGAATATTTCTGATAACGTCGGAGATATCTTCTGAACATCGGCACCGTCTTGATTTATTGGCTGGCGCATTTCCGTTGCGCACTTATCTAGTCTCCGATGCCTTGCCAGGTGAGGTTACTCCTAACTTACATCTCGAAGATCCACTCTCGCGTCGAGGCCCACATTCTTTACTTGAACAGCTGCCTCCTGCAACCTTGGCCCGCGTCGAGCGTTTGATTAGCGCCGCCGAGGCCTTACAACCACCGATATTGTTACAAGGTCACGACTGGCCGATTGTTTTTGTCAATCAAAGTGGCTCCATTGCGGCATTATTCGCTGATGAAAAAGGTTTGACTTTTACTCGACCACACTCTTCTCAGGGTAATGCCGGTTTGCGCTTAGAGAACGACGAAATAGTCGACTCGGCCATCGATTATTTAATGCGGTGCCAAATTAACAGCGAACCAGCTGTCGCTGAGTCCGTCACCATTGAGTGAACGAAAAACATCAATTAGCAGTCTGTTTGGTGATACTGATGCTGTGCTGGCGCGCGGCACAGATGCGGCAATTTGCTGATAGCGTTAAGCAGTTTCGACAATTGAAAGAAAACTGCTCTCTAGTACCCAATTTGGCTACGGCGCCTTTAAGCGAGTTGGCCTTGTTACCTAGCCTGGGACTGACTCGCGCGCGTTGCATTGTCGAGCAACGCCATTTTTTTAAACCCCCATTAACTGCGGCGACAATCGAATTGATTGACGGCGTTGGCGAAACAACAGCGTTCGAGCTTTCTGTGTGGTATCAAGCACAAAGAGACTAAGGCGACACGCTAAAATATAGGCATGAGCCTCGACAAACCGACTCCTGCGCAGGTGAGCGAATTAGTCAGCCTTGCGCTAGCCGAAGATTTTGCACACCAAGACGCTACATCTTTAGCGGTAGTGCCTCAAGATGCGCAATGCCAAGCGCAAATGGTAGCGCGTGCCGATGGTGTAGTAGCAGGCACCGATTTTGTAGTTGAGGTCTTTAAGCAGTGCGACTCAGAAATCACCGTGCAAGTCTTAGCTAAAGATGGCGATCATGTAGCTGCTGACGACGTGATGATGTTTGTTTTTGGCTCGGCGCGCGGAGTGCTTGCAGCCGAACGCGTGGCGTTAAATTTTTTACAACAACTTTCTGGGGTTGCCACGGCAACAGCTGTCGCAGTCGCCGCAGCCAATGGCGTAACAGTTCTCGATACTCGCAAAACTGTTCCTGGCTTGCGCGATGCACAAAAATATGCAGTGTGCGTCGGTGGTGGTCAAAATCAGCGTCGTGATTTATGCGACGAGCTATTGCTTAAAGAAAATCATTTCGCCTTGTCAGGTATAGATTATGCAGATACGGTTAAGCAGGCCGTTCGCGAGGCTGATGGCAAGGTTATCGGTGTCGAAGCCGAAACCTTGGAGCAGGCGCGTGCAGCCTTAGCCAATAAAGCAAGCTACGTTTTGCTCGACAATTTTCATGGTGTACATCTAGTCGCAGCAGTTGCGGCATTACGCAAAGAATTTCCGAAAGCCATTCTCGAGGCTAGTGGCGGATATACCATAGAAACTTTGCCAGCTTTAGCCGATGCTGGTGTTGATCGCGTCTCGATGGGTGCGTTAACTCATTCTGTCACAGCGCTCGACGTGTCATTACTACTCAAT
>JAPYTC010000015.1:0-9252 GCA_029941685.1 Planctomycetota bacterium
AGGCTACCTCGAGACGAAGCTTGCAGTTGCTGCACGATTTCACCTAATTGATGCTCGACTAAATCGTCGTTTATTTCTAGCCCTAGATCGGCGGCGCGCAACCGGGCATATTTATTACGCTCAATGCTGCGTTCGACCTCGGCCATGCGCTGAGGAAACATGAATTTCATTTCACTCATCACGAACTGTGCATCAGCTACCTCAACAGACGAAGAAGTCGACTGCGCGCCAGCGCAAGCACTACACAGCAGCGCGAGTATCAAAAAGCGCATTTACTTAAACTGCACCGAACGCTTTACCTGCACGCCGTGGCAAGTTGGGCATTCGAACTTTTTACGCGCTGAACCACCAGAGGAAATCTCGAGTGTTTCGATGTACCCTAGCCCTCCACAAGTTGGGCAGTAAGAGAACTTAATATTCGACAATTGGTAATCACCGGTAAATTCAGAATAGTACGCCAACAACCATTGTAGACGCGAAGTAACTGGTGCTGCTTGCCACCAATCTTCAGGACGCACTTCGTCACTAGCACCTTGCGCAGCAGTTTGCTGATTCTTTAAGTTATCGAGATAGCGCTTCATCCGCTCTTCCATCTCGCGCTGCTGCTGACTCTTTCCGTCTTGCTCTTCATCGTCCTCGGTTTCTTTAAGACCACTCCGTGCGCGCTCTTCGCCGAGAATCCAGGTTCCGTCACCGTAGCCTGCTGTGTGTGAATTTGAAGAAAAATTAACCCGCAGCGCCCAAAGATCGTCGATCATGTTTACATCAAGAGCATCGTGCATATCAACCAACTCATCAACAAATTGCTGACGCACGAGTTGCGGAACTTCACTTTCGACCCACGCCATCAACGAATCTAAACGCGCTGTTTTCTCTAGGGCTTGCTTACGCAATACCGCCATCACCCGCATGAACCAATGACGTCGCAAGTAATTCACCATCGACTTTTCGCGATCTTTCTCAAATTTTTCGCCAAGCTTGAGATACTCACCACGCAAAGCAGCGTTAGGGAAATCAATATCGTACTGCTCGAGCTGAAACTTAGCCGTGGTAAACCGTTGGCGATGCATCAACTGTTTAATTTGCTCTAAGGCTGTCGCCTCTTCTTGGTTGGCAATCATTTGTTCGAGCTGCACTAGCGCCCCATCAAGACGGCTTAGCAACGGATCGTCTCCTTCTACCATCGCCAACTCTTGCGCCAATAAATAATGCACTTGAGCTTGCTCAAAAGCAAACATCATCTCTAATTCTTTAGCGAAGTCGTAATTCGCCAAGCTATCACCAGCATCAACTTGGACGGCACGCTCGGCGTAAAACTGCTCGGCGGTTAACACACTTGCCGCTTCGACCTCTACATCTTCGATTGGTGCTGCTAACAATTGCTTAGGGAAAGTGGTGCGCGTTTCTCTAACACGCAGTTCGACCATAGTATTAGTCTCGCTCACGACACGCCCTATTAACTCACTACCGTTCTTCAACAGAATACGTTGGGCGGTAACCAACGGCATCACCGTTTCATTAACGTAACCAAAGGCCTCGTGCAAACGCGCCGACTCACCTGGAAACAAGTCTGTCCATATAAGATTGAGGCGACCGCCATCTACAGCGGCGACGAATTCAAAGCCGTCTAGGTTTTGGTGTTCGATAATGCCAATGAGCACTCGACCGTCACGCAAGCGTACGACTTCGTCACTTTGTTGAGCTGGCAACATTAAGCTACCGAGAATTAGAAGGAATGCGTTCATTATTGTTGTTGCAGTTGGATGCTAATAGGGACATACCGCGGAAGTACAAATGACACCCTCGATAATACCCGTTCTGGTGATTTTTTGTAGAAGCGCAGTTGAGCGCGTCGGTAATTAGGGTTGCCGTCGGACGGCTCAACCCACAACTCGTATTTGTACGCCGGGGCCATCGGAACCACCTGATCGACAAAAGTATTTAAAGTGTAAGTATTAGTTTTATAGTTGTAACTAAATGCACTACGTTGCATATCGGCAATTAACGGCTCAATAGCAGGTGCAAGCTCGGCATTTATACGTGCTTGCTGTTCGAAGTTGCCGCCAACGTGAAACAGCCCGAGCAATGCGGTGATACCAAACATGAAAATCGCGATTGCCACAATGACCTCGATAATTGTAAATCCGGAGCGCGAAGAGCGAATCATTGCACTAACCTCCGTCCTTGATTAAGTAGCAGGTGGCGCGAAGAATATGCTGTTGGAAAATAAACTAAAGTGCGCGCATCGTAACTAGCAGCAATGGTTGCGCGTTCGGCACGTGAACGGAACTTGATGCGCGGGAAGGTACCTGTGACCCCGACCCACTCGTCGGCAATCAACGCCAAGCTCGGCATTTTGAGCGGCGCAGTGCCGCGCAATACCACAGACGTATTTTCACCACCAATCGCTTGGTCGAGACGTGGTGGTTGCTTACGTGAATTACCCGAGACTCGCGCGATTTGCAATTCAAAAGATGAAGGGAAGTTCAAACCAGAGTACGCCTCTGAAACGAAACGGTTACTTGCACTTGGCGAACCAAAATGCAAATGTAAGACGCCGTCTACAATCGTAGTGGCGTTTGCTCCACGCGCTGATTGAATAGTCGCACCATCTTCCGTCAAACTAACGCCGATGCCTTCAACTTGTGCAACGCGCACTAGCTTGGCAAAACGAGGACCTACCGCGCGCTCTGGTATTGCGACCCACATTATTTCGATCGCGTGGTCACCTTTTAGATCGTCGGCGGTTAAGCCTGAGCCACTCGCTAAGAATCGCAACCGTGGTAAGCGCCATTCGGCAACACCATCGGTGGCAGGTCGTGCCACATAATCGTCGACTATCATCCAGCCACGTTCGCCAAGATGCACTGCACGCAAATCACTCTGCAAACGTTCGGCAACACTGGCATACACCAAGTCGCCACGTCCACGACGTTCGCCTTGCTGCCATAGACCCACTACCGAATCGACTACACTGATTACGAAAGCCGACAAGATGCCGAGCAGCAGCAATGCAATCATGATTTCCAATAGAGTCATGCCGCGCTGTTGTTGTCGCTTAATCACTCGACCACCTCACTATCTTTAGCAACAATGGTTTCGGCTAAATAATCAACCATAATTTGACGAATGCGTGGTGCGCGCGTCCAGCCTGTTGAGCTGAAGTCGACGGCGTTAAATGCGCCTGGCTGCCAATCAAACATGAATCTAAAATCGATGTGGTCGCTTAAGATATTCAGAGGCAATAAGTCACCGGTGTCGGTGAAGCCTTCGTTGAACAATTCAAGGTGATGAGTGGTACGTGGGTCGTCTTCGAAATCAGCTTCACCACTACGTACCAAAAGTTTTACCTGCGCTGAGCTACCACCACTATCAACTTGGTAACCCACGCCGCGCCAGAAGGCATTGGGCTGGGTCATACTAAATTGGTACCACGAGCCTAATCCGCTGTTAGATTGCGGAGCGTATAAATCAAGCCAACGAGTTGGGAAGTTATAAGCAATAGTACCGGCGCTATGGCTACCAACAGCAGTACCAAAACGTCCGCGTAAGGTACCGCCACCTGCTTGCTCACCTACTCGCTCACGGAGGCGCGGCATCGCTAACTGAGAACCGCGACCACGCATAGGGGCGAACAGCAATTCGTCGTCAATGAGTAACATACCGTATTGGGGTAACACAGAAGAGTCCTCAAGCTCGAGGTTGTACGAACTGCTTTCTAAATCGCTATTCAAAGCTGTGGCCATACGTCCATCGACGATGCGCACACGCGCGCCTGATGAGTGACCGTGACGTTCGGTGCCGTGCATGCCGCGACCGTTTACGGCAATGTTGATTTGACCTGTAGTCGCATCAATACTCGAATAGCCAATACGCTCGCCGTCAATATCAAGAATGCCTGATGGTGGCAGTTGCGAGAGGTAATCACCGGCAACGGCATTAGGAATGCTCACCCGGTAATTATTAAGCGAGAAGTCGAAAGCATTTACTTGCGCAAAGGTTTCAGTACCTTCCTCTAAGTCTTCGTCTAAGTAGAATGAACCACATGCAAAGAAGTCCGTTGGGCTACCGAAGCCTCCTACAGAATGAACCGCGAACTCGTCGATGAAACCGCTGAATGAGTTTCCTGCGCCGGATGAATCTACTCCGAGGTTAAGCGAGGTTAAAGATTGCGGACGCTCGTGATTGGGGTACTTTACTATTCGGTTAAAGTTACGCAAATCGAGCCCGGCCATGCTTTGTGATAGCGCGGTTAAGTCAGGTCCCAAGAAAGGCAACCCCGGAAATTCGGAGAAGGCAACGTAAGTAGCGATTGGATCACCGCCATCATTGAGACGCTGAGTTGTCGCCCATTGCACCTCGAACCACAATGGGTCTGCCACTTCGCCCGCCTGCATGATGGCAACGCGGTCGAGGCGACCGACAAAGCCATAGCCTGGTGCGGCGTATAAATTTGCCGAACCAAAAGAGCGTAATGTTTTGAACACTGGAATAGCTTTCTCACCGGCTTGATGAGCGTGGTCGAAAGTTCCATTGACACCACGGAATGAAAAGACGTCTGCTAGAAAATCAATGAATTCGTCTTTATCTTCGGGCTCGCCAATTACCGGGCGCAAAGCGTAGAGCGGAGTCTCTGCATACGGGTCTTGTGAAGTCGTTGACGAATCATCGGCTGGTGGTGCAGCATCAGAAGACGGGCCATTATTCGGCGGACCACCGGGCCCACCATCTACCGTGTCTTCTGACGATATCAGTATAATCACAGCTATTAGTGCGGCATAATTATCGCGGAGGAAATTGCCCTCGACGATGTTGTCGTAGCGCACCCACTCTGTTGAGCCAGGATTACCTGTAGCCGCAAGTTGCACAAAAGACGACTGCTCGGGCGTGACTGGTTGCGCGTACGTGAAATCGCTTGCACCTGATGCCCGTACACTAATTGGCATGATGTACACGTTGTGCGGAATGGATTCATTGGCGGACAATCCGGCAGATCCAATCGTAATGTAATCTTCGAACTCCATTATGAAAGTTGTGCCTATCGGATCGACAACCCCATCGGGTGCAGATTCGAGGCCGGGAGTGACCACGTTACGCTCAGAGATGGTAATGGTGCTATCAGTACGCCCCGAATAACGGATGACTTCCATGCCAGCAATGCGCGACTGGTCGTCGATGTTTATCAAGCGCGAGCCATCTATGCCCCAAGTTAAACCAACAGCACTGCCCTGCCACATCAATGCATAGCCGCCGTCACTTTGAAATGCTTCGGCGAAATAGATATCGGTCGGCGCCTGCTCGGCTGCGACCAACTCGATGTCGCCGATATAAGTACTACTTATCCCTGTGCCTAGAGGAAAGGGGTTAACTCCGAGTTCGCGAATTGTGATGATGTCTTCAATGCCTGTGACACAGGTTGCGATGGACCATGGCCCGACATCACCACTTAAGACCGAACCACCGGGCGGGATATCGCCAAGTAGAATCGACGAGTAACCGTATATCTCTACTCCGGCACCCATTGGATGAGAACTATCTAAAGTCAAAGCCAATACATCTGTTGACTCTCGTGCAGCGCGCCCGCCGATGTACAAATTAGGATCGCGTTGAGTCACAAACGAAGTGTCGGTTTTGGACGAATACTCGATGACCTCATTACCGATACGAATGACGCCTCGACGTGGGAAGCCAGCTGTTGATTCGACGTAAATATCGTTTGATGCCGAGCCGGGAGTATGTGCTGCTACAGGCTGTGTTAGGTGAGTAAAACCATCGATGTCACCACGTGGCACACCATCGAGACACACTTGAAATCCGCGTGCTGATTCGTTGCGCAACAATACTGAAAGATGAAACCAGCGACCAGCGACATCGTATTCGCTCGGGTCGATGTGCACGGTAATGCATTCGTTTTGTGAATCAATGTCGAAAAAGTCTTCACCATGTGTGCCGTAACAGCGCACTATCAACTCGCCTTGCTCGAAGGTCGCGGTGATGCGGTTGCGGTCGGTGTAATCTGACGTATAGTCAAACAGAGTTGAGTCAGCCACCGAGTTGGCGAAGAACCAACCTTGAATATGTAATGGATCGTTGTTGCTAGTAACGCCATCGCCAACACCCCAGTCTCCTGTGGTCGTGAACAGCGGGCCATGCGAATCTACCTCGTAGCCTAGTGGCGACTCGGTGTAATCGAAGTGCTCGGTAATGCCACGCCCTCCGTATGGCGCTCGATCGGCTTCACGGGCAGGCGTCGGGATAATCGCTGACACCTCGGGTTCTTCGTCTGGCTGAGTACGTGCCAAATCTTGAATGATGCCAAAACGTTTAGAAATAGACGCCGCGGTATCGGCGAATGGCGTTGCGTAAGAGCCCAAGTCGCTTGGCAAAGTACTGACACCATGCATGCCACGCTGCCATGATGCGTAATCTTCGAAACGTAATTGACTATGCGCCAACTCGAGCAATTGTCCTGGCGGTGCGACGTACAACACTTGATCGGCCGACGAACGCGCCAAAGTGCGTCCTAAGCGCGAACGAACCGCGGCATTCACCCGTTGCTCAAACTTGAGACCAGCGCGGTAACCATAACCCGTTGTGGACTGACGTAACCACGCATGATTTGGATCAACTCCGTTCAAGTAAACAACCCAGCTATCGACATCAGTAATCGCTCCTTCAATCGCTAAAGGACGCAACACCTTCTCCCATAAATCGTCAGGGCCATGCAATGGACGTTGCTGCAAAACCCGTTCGGTAATGCGCGTTGCCTCAGCCGGCGTGACCCAGTCACGACTGCGATTGCCAGTGTAACTGTATGACGAGACAACCCCCATAACGCGAAACTGCAAACCCGTGAACAGCGCTTGCAACACTTCGGGACGGCATGCGTTAATGTCAACTGGTTCGCGAGACATTGGCATCACCCGCGTATTAAAAGCAGTGAATCCTTCTGGCACCGGACTTGCGAGTTGCATATTACCGCCACCACTTGCCATCACTAATGACTCGAAAGAATCTCCGTAATAGTTTTCGAGTCGCACAAATGTTCCGGCATTAACAATCAACTTACTATCAATTGAAATAATGTCGGGCTGCTCGAGGTCAATCTCACGATTCATGAATGAACCAGGCTGCCACCATGCAGCGCCATAAACGCCACTACTCAAGCAACTAAGTTCTTGCAAATAATCGCGGTCACTTTGCGGTAACAAATTGTCGGGGTTACCGAAGTCGAACTCGAGAGCGTCGGCATAAAACTCGGGTGGCGAAAAACCATCGACGTCTATGTTGGACAAAGTGATTGTTTGCACTCGTGGATCGGCGACAAAACGTCCTTCCCTGAAACGAGTGGTGTCGACATCTTCAGGGGGATCGAGATCGCCTTCGACCTTCAAAAATGTATTCGAGTTTTTATCCCCGTAAACGACCCATGCCCCTGAAATCAACAACATGCCGCTATCGGGGAAACCCGCCGTTGAAGTTACCGCCAACTGTGAATCGGCATGACTAACATCACCTGTCAAGAAACACGGATGAACCACATTTTGTAACAACATGGTTGGCGCAGTCGCTAAGGATATCTTCGACTGCATGTTTTCGATTTCGACGCCCCATGACTCACGAGAGCGGTCGAAGCCAGCGCCTAAACTTTGCGGCAGTGGTCCGAGAGAGCTACCGTCCCATTCGCTAGCTGAATCGTAAAGTGGCGAAGCATCTAGCGACGGATGGGTGTTTGCATGTTCGAGTGCAATGTAATTCGACGCGGACTGTACAGCGACACGTGCCTGCACGCGAAAGATAGCTTCGTTCGAAGAATCAGAGCGCACGCGGCTGGCAAACAAAAACGGTACGCCAAGCGCGAACAACAACGCAAGCGACAGCAACACGATAACTAGTGCCGCCCCACTTTGCACTAAACGCGATGAGCTGTGTATATGCAGCAACTTCATTCAGCCACCTCTTGAGAAAAGCGTCCAATAATAAAATTGGCAAGTGATTCTCCAAATGATTCAACACGCACCACGACATCGTCGCTATGCGAATCGTCGAGCGCACCAAAACGGTTAAACACAATCTCAGGTTGCGATAACATCATTTGCACATCACCCGGGACCACAGGCCCTAGTTCGGCTTGCAATGCTTGCACATAAAACTCGTCAATCTTGCCATACCACGCATCATCGATATCTCCAAAAACGGGGACGTCTTGCGCCACTGACAAATAGCGTGGCAACAGAGTGCTGACCACGGTCTTGCCATTTATTTGTAATTGGCATTGACCGTTAGCAGCGATCAATCTGATGTGCTGCCAACGCATAGCACGCAACGACGCCGGCGGACTGTCGATTGTGATGTTAGTAAAGAAATCTCCGTCACCAGCCCGGACCTGACACTGCAATACACCATTGCGTAGCTGCTTAATGCTAACTACTCCTGGCCAGCTGAGAAGTTTTCCGCTGTTTACATCGGACGGAAAGCAGTCGAAGTCGACTACAAAGCCATTGCTCAAATCAGGAAGGCCGCGGCCACTAACGACAGCCGCGCCGCCATCACTTAGGTCGAGACATGCGCCACAGCGACCTGCGACTTGCAACTGCGACTGCCCCTCAAGGCGTATTTGTTCGCGTAGTGAGGCAGCCCCTTCAAAGGTCGCTTCAAAAACATTGCGAAAAACCAAACGCTGCCAACGCGCGGCTTCTTGCTCAGTTTCTGGCTGCAAACTTATGACAACCTTTTGATTTGAAGCGCGAGCGCGGTCGCGACTAGACTCGATAAAATTTTCAACGGCCGACTGCATACTTGAACGCCCAGGTTCAATACGGTCGAAGCCGGCCATGCCTACCCCAGCAACAATACCTATCATCACCATAACGACCATTAGCTCAAGCAAGGTGAAGGCCGGTGAAGAAGATTTCAAGCGCACTCTAATTTGAAAATGAATAGATGTCGTCGTCGGTACCGAACTCACCGTCGGAACCGGCTGACACTAGCTGAAATGAATTCGGCGATGAGAAAGAATCGGTTTTCTCATTACGGTGCGGACTCACTTCGGCCTCGTTACCGTATTCGATGTCGAGCATCACGATGGTTGACTGACGGTCGGCATAGTGCAGGCTGTCAAAATAAACGATTGGGTTGCCCCAACTATCACCTAGCTCAAACAAACTACGATTACCAAGCATTGTGATGTTGCGCGTGGCCTCGTCATTATCAGTGTTGACCAACCACTCCTCGGACGGACGTTGCCCGGTG
>JAPYTC010000015.1:9262-17645 GCA_029941685.1 Planctomycetota bacterium
GTGTATTCAGCATCGTATAAAGCCAAGAACAATGCCTCAGAACGATTGTTGATACTGTTAACTGCAATGCCGCTTGGCAAATAATCAGAGGGGTATTCGCCCTCGACGGTACGGTAGGATTCAATGGCAGCACTAATTGCGACCAATCGCGCCTTTACCTCATTTACCTTACCCCGCTCTGGCAAGTTGCTGATTGCAGGGTAGAAAGCGGCAGCCAAAATTCCGATGATGACTAGTACCACCATCATCTCCATTAGTGTAAAACCTGATTGCTTTTTCATTTTAATTCTGCATAAACCAATTCGACGTTGTCAAGACTGATATC
The DNA here is from genome assembly GCA_029941685.1 of Planctomycetota bacterium. GTDB lineage: Bacteria > Planctomycetota > UBA1135 > UBA1135 > UBA1135 > JAPKEZ01. The sequence goes on from JAPYTC010000015.1 coordinate 9,588, forward strand.
AACCGGCAAGGCATGCGCAGTCTTAGCAAAGAACAAGGGCGTCATCCGCCCTGTGGGATTGCGTAGCGCCACAACTTCGTCGGAATAAACAATCTTGTTGTTAACCCGAACAGTTAAGACTGGCTGCTTGGGCTCGCGATTGAGACTAAAGCTAACTGCCATCGGAACGTTCGACTGAATGTTTAGGCCTAGATTGCTTGATTCGGTACGTGTGCCACGACTTACTGTATAGCTCAAATCACCGTCGCGGTTGCGCTCAATTTCGAATGACCAATTCTTCTTGGAACGGTTCATCAAGGCAATGCCTACTCCGGCAGCTCCACGATGCTTGTTGCCAATGCTTAACTCGGCAGCAAAACTACGGAATGCTACACCCGGAACAGAACGCGAAACTGAAGTGCGCGCCGCCTCTTGGTGTGAGCCCTGAATGACCAAAGCCTGGTTGTCGTGACGCGGAGCGATACCGGCACGTGCACCATCTTGTAGATTCCATCCTGGACGTAAACGCTCGGCAGCAAAGTCATCCGTCCAGCGGCGCAACTTGTCGTGCTCTTGCATGCGCGCTTGCCATAAAGCAGCATAAACGTATTGCGGATCTTCGATGTTCTCGCGCAAGGAATCTTGCAAATATGAAAACTCAGCGACTGCTACATCGAGCTCGCCGTTTGCATACATGGTGATTGCTCGTGCATTACGCGCGGCATAAAGCTTATCGTCGAGAGAAAGAGCGTAATCAAATGCTGACAAAGCTTCGTCGTACTTAGCCATACTTAACAAGTTGACTCCCTGACGCAAGTAAACATCTGCCCATGCTGCTGCATGAATGGTTGACTTAGTTTGGTGTGCCAACTGTGAGTCAATACGGGTGAATGCTACATTAGCTTTAACGAAATCACCTTGCTCCAGCAACAGCGACGCGTAATCAGCGAGCATTGCTGCACAGTTAGGATTGTCTTTAACCAAAACTTCGAAACCTGTTTGAGCGCCAAGCAAGTCGCCGTTTCTAGCAGACATAAATGCTTGCAAATAACGAGCATAAACGTGGTTCGGTGATTGCTCTAGAGCAGCGGACAATGCACTTTCGGCAGCGATTGAATCGCCAGCCACATCGGTGTAAAAAGCCAAAGCAGCTAAGTAGTCTGCAGCTGCTAGCGGCTGAGCATCGACAGCAGCAGTCAAGTCGGATATCACCTCACCGACGTTGCCGCCATTAGCACCTGTAGTGATACCGCGTAGGTAAAGTAGTTGCGGCGTTGCCCCCGAAGCAATAATGGCCTCTTCGGCTGTCTGTTGTGCAGCAGAAAAATCGCCGCTTAAATACTGTGTTGCTGCCAAGCCTGCACTCGCACGTGCCACGTACTGAGACTTATCAGCTGCCAACTCAATCACACCTTGATACTGCGCTGATGCTGCTTCCCAATCAGATTGAGCCAACATTGCGAGCCCTAGAGCCAACCCATTTTCAAGAGCGATGTCGTTACTGCGATTAGCTTGCTTGTTATAAGCGCGCTGCAAATTCTCGCGCGCTGCAGTGAATGATCCTTCGCGCATTAATGCATCACCTAATGCCATCGGTGCAAAAGACGTGCCGTCGGCAACGGCCATTGCTGCCTCAAACTGTTGGCGCGCTACAACATTCAGATTGAGCTTTTGCAAAATCATACACATCGCAACTCGCGGTGCAGCCATGTGCTGAAACCGCCCCGCCGTCAAACCACTTGCAACTAATTCATCGGCGAACTCTCCGAAAACCGTGTCGCCAACCATCAATGCGTAAATAGTAAAAGAGTGGTCGTAATCGAGAGTAGCTTCGTAAGCCTTAGCTACGGTCATCCAGTTCTGCCCATCGTCGGGACTTAATTTTGCAGAGCGCATTGCCATTTCTTTGGCGTAGTCAAAAGCAATAGACTCTGACATTCCGTTCGCTAACAACCAATCAACAAATACAGCCACCTGGGAAAGAGACCCTGCCGACATGCTTTTTAATTGCGCGCGATAATCTAACTCAATTTTATTATGCAGATTTTCGGCAAAGCCAAACGACTGGTACTCATCTTCACCATAAGGGCGCATGCTGTAACGCTGATTACCGGTATCGACATCGTACTGAACGAACTCTATACTGTCGCCAACTTTAAGCTCGTATCGATTTTCGTTTACGATTTGCCCATAAAGCGTAGTAACAGCATTGAGGCGAATATGGTCGAACTCGGCGTGATATTGCTGATTGGGATCGACTTCGATCACGCCCTCGAAATCGATTCCTTCTACGTTTGCATCGCTGCTAGATGACGAATCGCCTACAGTGCCTGACAAGGTAAATGGACGCACAAACAAATTTAAACTTTGCACATGCGATCCTGGATTCGGCAATGGTGGTGGCAACAACACCGACTGCGTAGGCAACTGCGGGTATGCAACCACTAAAGTGGCTAAAGGCTGGTCTGCACTTGGACGCAAGAACAAGTCGCGCTGTTGCTTATCAACTGCAATATCGGCAACCAAGTCGGCCGCGCCATGAGCAGTCAACTCGAGCTGCTTAGACCCCGAACGCACGCGTCCACTAGGAACTTCTTCGGAAAACAGTGACGAAACTTTCAATGCAAGGATCGCCAACACAATGATAAAAACGATAGGTTCTCTTTTCATTATTCCAGCTCCTGTGTAGCCTGCGGGAAAACACCGATTTCGAATTCGATGACGATCCGCTGTTCACCTTTCTTTTGGTTAGGCGGTAACACTTCGAGCGAGACCACTCCGAGAGAATTTCCTTTTTGTTGTTCAAGCATTATGGTTCGCAAGAAAGGTGTCACCGAGACACGCTGGAAAGTAATCTCTAGACTCAGCGGCGTAATGAGCAACGGTGAAGACCTTCTTCCACTACGCACTCTTCTTTGCTGAGAAATTCGTATCTTGTCGATTTCGCTAGCACCATTATCAATCGCCAAATGCACGACACGATCAATCACATCTAACGCACGCAAATGCTGTTCAATTGCTAGAGGCTGCGATGGTGACACCGATGGCAAACCTAGTGACTCATCAACATGAACGTTATGGCGCAGGGCCCAACCGATTAGCTCGTCACGCAATTCACCCGTTAAAGCAATATAATGCGATGCCGCGGCAACGCCCATCGGAATCTGGAAGCGCTTGCGGAACGGTGGCAAGGCAGCTGTTGTCAATGCATCGACATCAGCGTCGAGTTGCGCTAGGGTTTGTTCGAGTTCGCGCACCTGCGAAACAGAATACTGCGAAGTACTAGAGTTACTACGTTTTGTCTTGTTGACTGACCTTTCGGCCGCTGCAAAGCGGTCTGTTGCTGGCCCCGCAACGATTGAAAGGGCGATAAAGAAAGCAATCATGCCACCAAAGAGCCCGATGATGAACTTGCGATTAGCCTGCCAAAATACGTCGATGTTCATTTACAGTCCCTCCGAGCCGTCGGCTACGTCAATTGGGTTTAACAAATGCGCACGTAGCGACCATTCGAGAGATTTGCCACGCGGATCTGAAGACGACCGCACTGCAGATGCCCCACCAGGAACAACTGTGGCAAATTGCTGATTAAACTTCGCAAAATCGCTGGTCGCTCCGCGCACGTCTTCTTCTGCGCGACCACGTACAGACAGGACTGGGATTCGTTCACCTTCGCGCCCCCAATCTTTGCCGTCATCTAACTGAATGGTCATTGATTCTACCCACAAGCTTGCTGGCAAATGGTTTTCAAGATAATTCATAAAGTGATAAGCGCTGTCACCGATTGACTGCCGATTACGCAAATCAAAGAACATGATGCTGCGCTGATCGATTTTATCAATCAGATCTAAGGCGGCCTGATGATTGCGTTCGTTAGTTTGCTCGGTACGGCGCAATGTGCGCGAGACCGACTCGGTGTCGTCGGCCAAGCCACCCATTACCACAAGACTAAGTACAATATATGCAGCAGCAGCAACGCCCATCAAGATATGGAAAATACCACGCTCGAGAAAATCGCGTTTTTTCTTAGCATCAGAAGTAAGAATTTCTAAAGCATAGAGGTTGTTATCAGCCGCTCCAAGAGCCAATCCAATGACGACCGTTGCGGCACATCCGTCTCGTTCTAGCTGCTCGGCTTCGGCGTCAGCAAGACCGCCAATCTCGACCATTTCGGATGGATTCCAGCGAGAGACTTCGACATGCATACGGTCAGCCAAGAAATCGACCAAGCCTTTAGTGTCGGCAGCACCTCCGGTTAAGAGCACACGATCGAGGTTCAATTCGTTTAACCGCGCCTGCGCTTTACACAAAGTCACTACGCCAGACAACAACGTTGGCAATGATTCGTACATCGGCAACAATGGGCGCGTGACCCGGTCGACATCTGTCGACTGTACGGTACGCAACGCCAGGCCCAAATCACAATGCTTGTGAATTAAAGCTTCGGCCTGAGATTCGTTAATGCCGAGTGCAGTGGCAAGCGTTTGATTACGCTTGACTAATGCCGTAGACACTGAACGCGCGAAATACAAATCGGTGCCGCTTACTAAAGCTAAGTCGAGAGTGCCATTTCCTAGACTTGCGAGCAAAGTAGTACATGGTTCGTGATCACCTAAAGCAAGATAAGCGTTATACAAAGCAATTGCGTTTGGCGAAAAAGCTTGCACAGCCATCGATGGCATTTGCGCCATAATGTCGTCAAGTAAATCTTCACGAACCAAGCCCAACAACATCGTCTCTTCGTCGTCGAGACCTTGCGGCACGGGCAACAAGTTGTAAGACGAAGCCAAACTAGAACCAGAGCGTTCTTCGATTTCGCGGATTTCGAATTCCATTAACCGCTCGAGGCGCCAGTCTTCAACCACCGGAACCGGCAAGTAGCGCATCATCAAATCAGAACCCGTTAAACCGACTCGGAGAGTCTCGCTACGCTTGACTTCACTGCCAAAAATGTTTTGTGCTGCCACGACAGAGCTTTCGCCGGCCTCGGGGGCACCCGAGATGTACCGCAATAACTCTACTTCGTTTTTATGAGACTTAGCGGACGCAAAGCGCACACGGTGTGAACCTAAATCTAATGCTGAACCTGTAGCCATTATTTGACCTCCTGCAGCCAAGAAGAAATATTGGGATACACACTACTCAGTGCACGAGTCACTCGCATGTGATAATCAACCTGTGATTTTTCAATATCGCTTGAGTCTTGCGCAACCACATCAAGCAATAACTGTGAAAGATCGTTGGCTTGAACCGCAATCTCGGTGTTGGCGAAACGCTTACTTAATGCCAAGGCAACATCATTTAATTCGAGCATTACCAGAGAAGCGCCGACGAACAGTGCTCCACTTGCCTGCTGCTGCAAATCGCTTAATTCGCGATATCCACGTGCCATAGTAGCGTTAATCAAGTCTTTGGCGCGGCGTACTTGCTTATCGTCTAAGGGGTAGTAACGCAGCAATGTTTGGCACGAGCTCAGTAAAGAGCTGTCGTCGTTGGAATCAAGCGCATCTTCAATTGCTTGCATACTGAGTGCGGCATTAGTCTGAGGCTGGCGCAAGTTAAACAAAAACGAAAACGCGGGTGCATCATTAATACGCAATCTTGCAAGATTGCCAACTACATTTGTCGAGCCATCAAAATTAAAGTAATAACTATCGACTTTCGTGCCACACAACAATCCGGCTGGATTATCAACAGTCATTGCTGAACTCGGAACGATGGGTCCGCCATCAGCAAATATTTGCAAACGCGAATCTGAACCGTCGCGGAGGTAACTAGGTGCGATTGACATGACTACATTTGCAGATTCACAATCGGCAAGCCGAACACCACTATCATTGAAATCCCACGAACCGCAACTGCTCGACAAACTAAATGACAATTGGTTATTCGCCACGACTGCTAGATTTCCCTTATCGTAATAAGCAGTGGCCATCGGCATTTCTTGTGACTGAACATTTGCTGAGTGGCGATCGACGGTTAACGAACTGAGGCTCGACCCCGCTGCCAACTTAACACTTAATTTCATCCAGTCGGCAAGAGGTGGCATAGCTAACACCACGTGGCCGCCTAGATTTTCACTACGCCATGATGCGAGTGCACGATCGCGGTCAGCGTCAATGCCCCATGCAATGTCGAGATAGACTGCTCCTGAAGCAGAGCCATGGATTTTGATAGCCGAAAAATCGATCGCCACAACACGCCCGAGGCTCGCAGATGCACCATTGCTCGTTGCCGCAAGCACGCCATCGCTAATGCTCGCACCGGCACTTAGTTGCCAATCGTTGCTGTCGGCAAAATCACCCAAATTATCTATGAGATCAAATGCGACGGCCACGCTGGTATTCACCTGCTCGTTTCCACCAACCGTGCGTACCGTAGTCTCGGACGTTGCAAAAAACTGCATATATGCAAATCCTACTCCGGCGACGACGATCAACCCCATCACTGCTTTCATCAGCAGGCTTGACTGTGGTTTTTCGAGTGCTTTATCGCGCAAACGCTGATGATCGATACTGTCGTCAATGAGTTTTAGAGCGATGTCTCCGAGTTTGAGCTCTGAGCCAGCGAACCATTCGCCCTCAACGACCTTCATACCAGCACTAAAAGTACCATTTGTCGAGCCTAAATCTTGAAATGAAACTGTACCGTCGGCACTAACAGACAACTGTAAGTGATTACCTGAAACAGAGTTAGCTGTCACAACCACATCATTTGTAGTTGCGCGGCCAACGGAATGGTGTCCTGTAGCAAGCTCGAAAGTTTTGCCCGAATCAGGACCGTCTTGGATCTCTATTTGAACCATAAGGGAAAGGTGTGCTTTAAGTGCGGAGCAAGCATACGCTAGCGCGTATGGTCATAGCAAATACTAGACTTACACTTATCTGTGTTATCATCTATAGTTACGCATTACCATGAGTAGATTCTTCTTTGTCGATCAACTTCTGAACTTAGGTGACAGCCCATGGCGAGCGCCGTCTGAGCTAATCCGCCACATTCGTGCCTTGCGCATTGAAGTTGGCTCTGAGGTCGTGCTCTTACCCCACACTGGTGACGGAGTTGCGGCTGAACTTATAGAAAACGGTGATTTCCTATTGAAAAGGGTCGTTGACAGACCTTTTTTACCCTTGCCAAACATCAGTATCGCCAGCGCCTGGCCCAAAGGTACTCGAGGGGACGACTTAGTCCGCCGCGCAACCGAACTCGGTGTGCAGCAGTTAATACCGCTGAGTTGCGAGCGCAGCGTTGTCGGCCGCAATGATTTGTCGCCAAGTAAAGTGAAGCGTTGGCATAAAATCGCAAATGAAGTCTGCCAACAATGCCGGCGTCCTGATTTACCGGTGCTTAATGGTGAATTATCAAAAATCGGGCAATTAGCCACTGACTTCGATGACCACCTATTGATTTGTCTTAGCCCAGGCGCAACGCCACTAAAGCAGGTCGTTATGAAAAGCGACAAGCCTATATTACTCATCGTTGGCCCCGAAGGTGGCTTTAGTGCAGCCGAAGAGCAGCAACTCGCAGCGGATGGCGCCGTTCTTGCTGGTATTGGCCAAACGATTTTACGTATCGAAGCTGCCGGACCAACCGCACTAGCCATTGCCAGCCACTGCCTCTCATCAGAGTAGGCCTTGCGCGCAAAAGCTATAGTGCCCGTGCTTGCTCACGACCACATGATCAAGCATTTCGATACCAACCAACTTACCTGCCCGCTTTAAGCGCCTTGTTAGCGCCCTGTCATGTGCCGATGGTTCGGTATCGCCCGACGGATGATTATGGGCAACAATAAAAGTTGCCGCACGATACGTGACCCCTGGTAGCAGCACTTCACGTGGATGAACTAAACTTGCCGTAAGCGAGCCATGCGATATTTCTTGCTGGTGCAACACTCGACCATTGGCATTCAAATACAGAGCATAAAACACCTCAGTGTTATTCGCGCCAATAATGGTGCGCACGTAATCTGCCACATCGTCGCCATTTTTTATACACGACAACAGTTCAACGCGACTATCAGCAGCCATCTTGCCAAGAGTTAATGATGCGACTAAGCGCCGCGCGACGTCAATGCTGTAACCA
>JAPYTC010000016.1 GCA_029941685.1 Planctomycetota bacterium
CCAGATTTGTTTAATTACAAACCTTAGGTTATGAAGTAACCTTAATGGCGCATTAAGAATTAGATTGATTTTCTTGAAGCCCGCGCAAATGTTCCACGACGCTTTCTGCAAGTGCAGCCTGATCATAACCCCCTTCCAAAAAAGATATCACCCTTCCCTGAGCGTGTCGGTTTGCAATATCGACAATTTTTTTAGTGATATAAAAATAATCTTTAGATTCTAAATCAATGTTAGCCAAGGGATCTCTTCTATGTGCATCAAAGCCGGCGGACAACAAAATGATTTCTGGCTGAAATTTGTCCACATTGTCTATAATTTTACTTTTAAATATATTTAAAAAATCTTCGCCGGTGGTGCCGGGTGCAATGGGCGCATTAAAAATATTGCCGACGCCCGTCTCTGAACTTAAACCCGTTCCGGGGAACAACGGGTGCTCGTGTATCGAGCCATACAAAACACTGCTATCGTTGTAAAAAATTTCTTGCGTACCATTGCCGTGATGAACATCAAAATCGATGATTGCTATCTTCTTGATTTGATGTTCATCTTGTAAATATCTCGCGGTTACTGCTGCATTATTAACAAAACAGAAACCATTCGCTCGAGTAGTTTCAGCATGATGCCCTGGCGGCCTAACAGCACAAAATACTCTTTTTACACCATCTTGCATAACAGTCTGCGCAGCAGCAATGCCCGCACCACAAGCTCTTAAAATCGCCTCTTTACTATGGGGGCACAAAAATGTATCTGCGTTGGGTTCTTGCTCGACAGTTACCAAACCAGAGTTCGGAATCAATGAAAATATATCGTTTAAATAACTCTCGGGGTGAACCAAAGAAACATGCTCGTTCGTTGCCGGTGAAGCAAGCCTAAGCTCTGTATCAATATCATCAGTATTTTGAATCGCTTCAAGTGCAACAACTAAGCGTTCTTTTTTTTCTGGATGGTTTGGGCCGTTGTCTTTAAGAAGGCAATCCGGATGCGTAAAGACAATCACTTTTCCCATGACTAGTTAATGAGTCGCAACTACGCGAAAACCTAAATTGTCTGTAATAATGTGACCAATGGTATAGGTTCGTTTCGCCGAACGCAAAAATAAATCGCTGTTTATCCAGCTGCCACCGCGAACAACGCGATCCCAGCCGGTTGCCGGACCCGTAGGGTTGTCCGTTGGCGAAGATGAATAGTATGTAGAATCGTACCAATCACCACACCACTCCCAAACATTTCCGCCCATGTCGTAAAGCCCAAAACCATTCGTTAGGTAACTACCTACCGGCATTGTTGTGTTGACGTTGTAATTATAATTTGCATCACTGCTGTTAATGGTGTCTGCTCCCCAAGGGTATAGGTAATATGGGTTCTGTTCGCCACCACGGTTAGCATATTCAGACTCTGCCTCGGTTGGTAACCTATATCCATTAGCCGTGTAGTCGCAATCGAATGTGCTTTCGTCATAGCAAGGGGCGCGGCCATCGGCAAGGCTTAAGTAATTACAGTAAAGGGTGGCGCCATACCAACTCACTCTGACTACCGGGTGTCCGGTTTTCCCACTGTCAATACCGTATGTGAATCCATTGTGGTTTAAACCAAATAATAAATCACATATTTGTTTGCCCGCACCACCGACCTGGAACACATCGTCGCCAACAAGGTTGACGTTGGCATTGTTTAAGTAATCAACAAATTTTTCGTTTGTCACTTCATACTTGTCAATGTAATAGCCATCAAGGTTGACGGTGTGCACGGGCAACTCGCTTGCATAACCCACGCCCGCGTGGTCACCCATTTCAAAAGTGCCGCTACTTATCAGTGTCATATCTGGTGGGATCGGTGGCTGTGCCAAAACTGTTATCGGCACCATGTTTGTTGTAGTCCATGACGGGTTCGCCAAGGCGTCCTTGTGCGCCGCCTGGAACCAAACTTGCATACCCGCCACTGCGCTGGAAGGCACAGAGAATGGCCCCAACACTCCGCTACCTTGGCCGTCTAATACCAAGGGTTGTAAAGGGTTAATTGGGGAGCTTAGATTAAATATTAATCCGTTTGCAACGGTGAATGGGCCAGAGCCTGCCACCGAATAACAGACAATCGCCAAAGAGCCCGGGGTGCCATTGTCTACTTCGAAACTAGCAATGCCGCCTTCATATATAGGAGCGATGTGTAGAGTTTGTGAATAGGCTTGGCTTGGGGAAAGCGCCGCCAAAATAAATAGTAAGAAGTATTTATTCATTGTTGATTAATTAACTGTCATCGTCACGTTATCGATTGCGACCTCGCCTTGACCATTCGGCGCAATTGTCAAGCGTGTATGAAATATAGGGTCACTACCAACTGGCGCAACAGCCGTCACGGTGTGATGTGTCCAGGTTGGACGAGCTAGAAGCGTGAAAGAATTGGACGACAGTGGCGCCGTATACATTTCTTGGTTACGGAAATCTAAGGTTATGTCTGCGAGGGCTGCTCCTGTGGCGTGTCGCGAGCGTAACCACAGATTAACGGTCACCGTTTGGCCTGGCTGACAAGGATTGGATTGCTGGATCGACCCACCACTTAAAAGGCCCACAAAATACTCGCCATCTTGCGCAATTGCCGGCGCATACAAACGGTGCACTCCTGGTTTATTTACGCCATAACGCCAACCGAATCCACCGAATGGCGCCGACTCTTCGAAGCTGCCATTGGCCACGTTGCCACCACGGCCAAAGCCTGTCATCACATCAGTCGGTAACGCAGTCCAGCCCATCACTGTCGCAATATGCTCGCTTACATAATCGGCCATCCCGCTGTGATCGGTCTCGCAACCATGCCATTGCTCAAACACCCACGGAAATAATACGGCTGACATGTTTGGGTCATTACGCTGAGCGACGACGTCTTCAATGTAGTCGGCGGGCTCATCTTTGTCCCAGCCACGGCCATTCGCCATAACAATATGTGCGTTAGGGTAAGTGGCGCGCATGTCGTCGAGCAAACTGTTGTAGCGAGTGCGTATTCTTGATTCAGAATAATAATAAATGTCGTTGGCGCCAATGTTAATAACCACCACATCGGGCACCCAATTGCTAAAACTCCACTGCGTATTTTCGTCGCTTGGGTTGACTCTGTCGTACCAATTATTCAGAGAAGAAATTGTCGCACCACTGATTGAACAGTTTTGATAGGCAGCGCCTAAGCGTCGCGCAGTGACTCCCGCTAAAGTGTTGGTGCAGCCGCGATAGCTAAGTTGGCCATTATTTTCTTCGTGCTCTAAAGAATTGCCCGCCAAATTAGAATCGCCGTAAAAAGCGATGCGTCGACTGTGCGGCAACGGTGGAACAAGGGGACCAATACCATCAATGCCGGCGAAGCCCAAAAAGGTCATGTGTTCGTTATTGCTAGTCTCTTTTACAACTTCAATATGGTGTGCCCCCGCCGTCAGCCCGTGAGCCAAAATAACCGCCTGCCAGAGATTATTGCTAGAGACCTCAATCTCCTTAGCATTAAAGATATCGCCATCGATAATCACCTTGAACCACTCGTTGCCGTTGCCCACAATTACGCCCATCGCGATCGCGGTGCCGTCAAAGTTCATGGCGACGGACGACCCCTGCCATCCGCACCATGGCGATGTGGCTGTGCTGTCATCCCATCGGCCTTGATAGACGATGGACGCGTCATCGGCATAAGCAACCCAGGTTGGTGCCAGAGTATGACCGCCCAAAAAGGCGACCAAACCAAATACTATTGCGAAAAACTGCACACCTCTAGTTTACCGCATATCCGCAAATTGCCGCAGTTGTGCACGGATTAATTTATCACCTAGGACCCCAGGTGCATCAGAACCATCATACGAACGTCAGCCAAAACGATATTCCGTCGACGTCCGCGCAGAAGGTTCTAGGTCGACCCCGTTAATTAATATAGTTGGGCTGCCTAAATACAAAGCTGGCGGATCGAGACCATCGGCGAGTTGCACACTAATGTTGACGGAGATGTTTTCCGCAGAGGCGATGGCATTAATTCTCGTGACCACGAGATCGCCACTACTTCATGAGGGCGCTTTTATCACCACGATCTCAAGCGGTAATGTAGGTGGTGCGACAGCACAACTACTGAGCAGCGCACACAATGCAACGAGTGGGGTTACGGACTTCATGGGATTGGCTAAAATAGGCGCCGTTAAAAGGATAGCACAACCATGGCAAACATCGAATCATCACCAGAATTTGTATCTGCGACATACACGCAGATGCGCTCCAATATCGCAGCGGTACGTGCTGCTAACGACCGCGCATTACCACTCGCCGAAAAAATCGTGTTCGGGCATATAGACGATGTCGCCACACAACAGCTTGAGCGCGGCAAGGCTTATTTAAACCTACGCCCCGACCGTGTAGCGCTACAAGACGCGACGGCGCAAATGGCATTGCTGCAATTCATGATGGCTGGCAAAAACGAGGCTGCCGTCCCGACTACGGTGCATTGTGACCACTTGATTCGTGGGCACGTCGGAGCTGACAAAGATTTAGCTTTAGCCAACGAAGAAAACCGTGAGGTTTTCGACTTCTTATCTAACGTTTCCAACCGCTACAACCTAGGTTTCTGGAAGCCCGGCTCCGGCATCATTCACCAAACCGTACTTGAAAACTACGCTTTCCCTGGTGGCTTGATGGTTGGTACCGATTCACACACGCCAAACGCCGGTGGCTTGGCTATGTGCGCAATTGGAGTAGGTGGCGCAGATGCCGTTGACGTAATGGCCGACTTCCCCTGGGAGGTTCTACAACCCAATATTGTCGGCGTTAAATTGACTGGCAAGCTAAACGGCTGGACCGCGCCCAAAGACGTCATCCTTAAGTTGCTCGGCATGTTGACTGTTAAGGGTGGCACGAATCGCATCATCGAATATTTCGGTGAAGGTTGTGAATCAATTTCATGTACTGGCAAGGGGACTATATGTAACATGGGCGCTGAACTTGGCGCGACTTGTTCGGTGTTCCCTTACGATCAACGCATGGGTGATTACTTGCGCGCGACTAGCCGTGCCGACCTCGCTGACCTCGCCGACGCCAATCTTGACTTGCTGACTGCTGATGAGGAGTGTGAATACGACGAAGTTTATGAGATTGATTTAAGCACGCTGCAGCCACACTTGGTTGGGCCGCACACTCCAGACTTGGCGCATGAAATTTCTGCCATGGCCGCCGACTGCGAGAGTGAAGGTTACCCAGTCGAAATACGTGCCGCGTTAATCGGTTCATGTACAAACTCTTCTTACGAAGACATCTACCGCGCTGCCGATATCGCCAAACAAGCGGCGGCTAACAACACCATGATGAGCGCTCACTTGTTCGTCAGCCCCGGCTCTGAACAAGTGTATGCAACCATCAAACGCGATGGTTTACTTGATTCGCTCGAAGCTATCGGCGCTACAGTTTTAACAAACGCCTGTGGACCTTGTATCGGCCAATGGCAGCGTGACGATATCGAGTTAGGTGTCCCAAACAGCATCGTTACTTCGTTCAACCGTAATTTTCGCGCGCGCAACGACGCCAACCCCGACACTCTTGGGTTTATTGGTTCGCCAGAAATGGTTATGGGCCTGGGGTTATCCGGACGCCTCGACTTCAATCCGCTAACCGACTCTTTAACTGATGCCGATGGTAATTCATGGAAACTCGAAGCGCCGGCGATTGCGCCTGATATCCCGGAGGCTGGTTTTGAAATTAAGCGCGATGGTTATCAAGCGCCAAGTGCAGGCACCGACGGCGAGATCGTGATTGCACCTGATAGCGAACGGTTGCAATTGCTTGAGCCATTTAGGGTGATTGCACCTGAAGGTTACAATGAAATGCCATTGCTGTTAAAGACGATTGGCAAAACGACAACCGATCACATCAGCCCAGCAGGCAAGTGGTTGAAGTTCAGAGGACACCTCGACAACATTTCGAACAACATGTTTATTGGTGCGACTAACGCTTTTGACGGCGGCATAGGAACTACCAAAGATCCACTCAATGGAGAAATGGGTCAGCCGATTCCGGCGGTGGCGCGCAATTTAAAAGCTGCGGGCAAGCACTGGGTGGTGGTCGGCGACGAGAACTATGGCGAAGGCTCATCGCGCGAACACGCCGCTATGTGTCCGCGCTTGCTTGGCGCTGGTGTGGTTATCACTCGCAGCTTTGCGCGCATTCACGAAACCAACCTTAAGAAGCAAGGCGTGTTGGCATTTACTTTCGCTGATGCCGCTTCATGGGAAGTCGTGCAGCAAGACGATACCGTAACCGTTGAAGGGCTCGACAATTTAGCTCCTGGCTCACCAGTGTTCGCAGTATTCAACCACGCCGATGGCAGCAACGATCGCGTTAAAGTTGTTCACACATTAAACGCCGAGCAAATCGTTTGGTTCAAGGCTGGCTCTGCACTTAACTCACTGCGCGCATGAGTCATCAAATTCGCGCTGCCATAATCACTGGTGCCGGCAGCGGCATTGGTCGCGCAATCGCACAAGAATTTGCCAACAACGGTGTACGCCTTTTATTGGTCGGACGCCGTCTTGCAATGCTAGAGCAAACCTTAGAGTTGCTTAGCGGCGACGGTCATTCTTTAGCCGCAGTAGACGTAACTGATCCTGCACAGGTTAACGATGCAATAATGCAATTCGCCGAGGCCAACAACGGTTTAGATTGTTTGGTGACGAACGCTGGCATAAACCCACAACGCGCGGCGGCGATTGATGTCGACGCACAGGCCTGGGATGAAACCATAAAAGTAAATTTAGGCGGAGTGCACAACTGTTGCCAAGCCGCTCTACCTTATTTACTAAAATCAAGCACCCCCAGCATCGTTACTATTGGCTCCATCGCCGGCCTCAAGGGAATGGGGGCGCGCGCGGCATACGGGCCATCGAAGGCCGCGGTAATAAATTACACCCAAGCGCTGGCGGCTGATTACTCGCGACAGGGCGTGCGCGCCAACTGCGTTTGCCCCGGCTTTGTGGTTACCGACATTAATCGCGAGTGGCTCGATAGCTTGCCGTCCGCAAAAAGAGAAAGCCTAGAAGATCGACATCTTCTAGGCTTAGGAACTCCGCCGCAAGTGGCGAGTGTAGTTTGGTTTTTAGCTAGCCCCGGCGCCTCGTGGATGACCGGAAATGTTATCGCTGTTGATGGCGGTTACGGCTGTCACTAATTAAGGTATCGCTAACTCGACCGCGTTGGTCTTTACTGCTATACGATTTGGATATAAAACATCAATGACCACTGCTTGCAAAAACAAACTGTTGCCGCTGAGGCTAGGGTCGTTGGGAATATTAAACGTAATATTGGCGCGACCCTGAGCATCTAGCGACGTTGGACCAAGGTAAAACGGGGTTCCGCCTAAACGATGCACCACATGATTAACTGGGTCTGGGTTGTAAACAAGTACCGAAGAATATAAAAGTTCGACTCGACCATTACGAGGGCCTGTTGCCTTGACGGTAACCTGCCCGCCAACTGCCGGGTTGCCGGAAAAAGAAATTCCGGTTTCGATAATGTCGTGCTGATCGCGCGTTGGCAGGTTGACATATGTTTGCACCAAGCCAGATGGCCAACTTATTTCGGCGATGTTTGCGCGCGTTGCGGTTTTACCTAAACCAAAATGCAGAATAGGGCTATCCGTATTACAGAATCCTTTGCCCGAGGCTGGGTAGCGCCAAATATCGCGACCGTTGTTTGTTTCGACTCGAACCCGGGCACCAATGGCATCACGGTTTGAGATAACGCCTTCTAATGACATTTTCATCCAGTTAGATGTGTTGCCTTGCGCAAGGTACAACGCGTTATACCCCCAACTACTTGAAATTTGTGATGGGCCGCCGTTGTTGTTATAAACATCGACGTCGCCGTCGTTATCGATATCGCCTAGCGCATAACCATGTGAGCGTGAATCGCCTATCGCATCTAAGCCTAAATACGCTGCGGCGTTACGAGAAGACATCGCGTCGCTATAGCGCACCGGAAACATAGCTTTGACCAAATCTTTACGCTCCCAATATGGGTGGCCGGTGCCAATCAAGATGTCAGGAAAACCATCGGCGTTGATGTCACCAGTGTTGTGCCCCATGTCGCCTTGAGAAGACATTCGTGCAAAAGCTGAAATGTCACGGAAGGTCCCGTCTTTGTTGTTGATGAAAACGCTGCTCGCGCGGGCGCCAGTAAACTCATATTTTGGAATAAACAAATCTGGCCAACCGTCGTTGTTGAAGTCTTCGAAAGTCGCGCCAAATGAGCGGTATGGGTCTTGCACGCCCGCAGCAAGCGCCTGATTGGTAAAGGTGCCGTCGCCATTATTGTGGTACAGAATGTTAAAGGAATCAAAGTTGCCCACTATCACGTCCATGTAACCGTCGTGATCGTAATCGGCTACTCCACAGTTTCTAAAATCGCCTTGGTGGGTGATGCCTGCCGCAGGAGCAGTGTTAGTGAACTGCATGTTGCCGTCGTTGCGATAAAGCTCACAGGGTGGGCGCACTGTACCATTGTAGCCTTTAGATGAAGACAGGAAGATGTCTAAGTCACCGTCATTGTCGTAATCAAAAGCGCTGCCGCCAAAATTCGCGACAACCAATCCGCATGCACCTGAGCTTGCTGAAATGTCTGTGAACTTGCCGCTAGTGTTTAGGTCGTTGCGCAACATGACATTTACTTCGGCGCCAGAAAATCCGCCGTTAGAAAAATAGATGTCTTTGTCGCCATCATTATCAAAGTCGGCTGCAATAACTCCCCAGCTTTCGTCTTGGGTGACCGGCACTGACCAGCTGCTATTCATCAGCTCAAATGTGCCGTTGTTTTTCTGCCGAAAAAATCCGTCGGGACTCCCCGCCGTCGTAACAATGATATCAAGTAGACCATCGTTGTCGAGATCCACCATGGCCGCGCCGCGACCATAGCCTGGTGCTTCTAAACCACTTACAGCAGCCTGTTCATTGAAGAACATTGCCTCGGAGTAGTCATAGATTAATATCTGACCATTAATAAATGAGGGGGCTGCGATACATGCGATGCATGCAATGCAGGTACTAAAAATAGTATTTCTGGAGGGATTCATTGGTGGGACTAATTCAAACTAAAGTATAGTTAATTCTACAGCATTTGTCTTTACGCGTATCCCATTTAGGTTAGCAAGATCCGTAACCCTAACCTGCAAAAATATGCTAGTCCCACTCGGGGTAGACGCCGGGATGGTAAACGGGATGTTTACCCCACCAAAAGCGCCAATTATCGCTGATCGCCCCAAAATGGGAGTACCTCCAAGGCGATGCACCACATGCTCGACCGGGTCAGGAATGAACGCCGATGTTGACGAATAGAAGACATCGGCTAGCCCGCCAGCAACGCCAGCAACTCTTACGGTGATTTGGCCGCCAGCAACAGGTGCGCCAACGGCGATGATTCCGGTTTCGACAAAATCGTGTTGCTCTTTAACGTCGAGATTAACATAGGACTGCACTAAAGTTGATGGCCAGTAAATTTCAGTTAGTTCGGTGTGAACAGCATTACCTAGGCCAAAGTGTAGAATCGGGCTGTCGGTATTACAAAAACCTTTACCCGCTGCTGGGTAGCGCCAAATTTCGCGACCATTGTTGGTTTCGACTCGAACACGCGCACCAATGGCATCACGATTTGAGACAACCCCCCTTAGTGACATTTTCATCCAGTTAGATGTGTTGCCTTGCGAATGGTACAACGCGTTGTACCCCCAACTATTTGGAATTTGTGAGGGCCCGCCATTGTTGTTGTAAACGTCAACATCCCCGTCGTTATCAATATCGCCGAATGCGTAACCGTGTGAGCGTGACGGGCCCACCGAATTAAGCCCCATAAACCCAGCCGCTTGGTGTGCTGACATCGAGTCGCTATTAAGCACTGGGAACATCATGTGAACTAAGTCTTTTCGCGTCCAGTATGGATGGCCGGTACCAATGAAAATATCGGGGTAGCCGTCGGCGTTGACGTCGCCAGTGTTATGCCCCATGTCGCCTTGAGTTGACATGTTTGCAAAATCTGAAATGTCGCGGAAGGTGCCATCCTGATTGTTAATATAAACTTTGCTAGTTGCGCCGCCTTGAAATTCATATTTCGGAATAAACAAATCTGGCCAACCATCGTTGTTGAAGTCTTCGAAGGTCGCGCCAAATGAGCGGTATGGGTCTTGCACGCCCGCAGCAAGCGCCTGATCACTAAAAGTACCATCGCCATTATTATGGTACAGAATGTTAGAGGAATCAAAGCTGCCTACCATGATGTCCATGTAGCCATCATTGTCGTAATCAGCAACACCGCAGTTACGGAAATCGCCTTGGTGAATAATGCCTGCCAGTGGTCCAACGCTGGTGAAGTTCATATTCCCATCATTGCGATAAAGCTCGCAAGGCGGGAGCACTGAACCAGTGCTGAGCGCTGATGTTAAAAATAAATCTAAGTCACCGTCATTATCGTAATCCAAGGCGCTTCCCCCAAAATTAGCAACCATTAACGAGCAAGCGCCGGAGCTTGCTGAAATGTCGGTGAATTTGCCTAGAGTTGACAAATCATTGCGAATCAGCACGTTTACTTCTGCCCCTGAAAAGCCACCATTGGAAAAGTAAATATCTTTATCGCCATCATTGTCAAAATCGGCTGCAATAACACCCCAACTTTCGTCTTGATGGGGCGGCATGGTCCACATAGTATTCATTAGCTCAAATGTATGATTTGGCTTCTGGCGGTAGAACCTGTCTTCCAGTCCGGCAGTTGTAACAATTAGGTCCAATAAACCATCGTTATCCAAGTCGACCATTGCGGTGCCTCGACCATAGCCAGGGGACTCTACGCCAACAACTGTAGCGATATTGTTAAAAAACATGGGCTTAGAGTGGTCGTAATTGAATACTTGAGCGCTCATCACCGAAAGGCCTGCTGTCGAGACAACACAGGCGGTTAAAAGGGGTTTTATGAAAGGCTTCATCATATTACTCAATAGCAACTAAGGTTAGCACAGAAATAATGTTTTAGGCGGATAGATATAGCTAAAATATGCTCTTATGCCTAGTAACATTACCCACTTTCTGACTTCTGTTAATGAAGCAGCCCGACTTAGCGCAACTCTGTGTAGAAAAGTGCAAAATGAGCTGCTTTCATCAATGGATAAGAGCGATAGTTCGCCCGTCACCATTGCTGATTATGGCTGTCAGGCGCTGATTCACCGCGCGATTATGCTCAATTTCCCTGAGCATGGCCTGATTTCCGAAGAAGGTAGCGAGCACTTGCGCACTAATGCCTCTGACGACGAAACTTCGTACATCGTGCGCTTAGTGAGTGAGTCTTTAGGTGAAGAGGTCACTATCGAGCAGATTTGTGACTGGATTGATCATCGCGGAGACCTTGACAACGAGTTCATTTGGTCAATTGACCCCATTGACGGCACCAAAGGTTTCTTGCGTAAAGCGCAATATGCCATCGCAATTGGCCTTTTACAAGACTGTAAGCCTGTGGGAGGAATACTAGTCTGCCCTAGTCTGCCCTATGACCTTGATGATGCTGATTCGGCAGTGGGAGTGCTAATGATCGGGTATGGCGCCGGCACAGCTAGGAAATTCGCCATTGATGCCGAACATTCGATGAGCGTTTCGAGCAACACAGTAACGGATTCGCGTCAAATGCGCGTGCTGGGCAGCGTAGAGTCAGCGCATGGCGATCCTGCGTTGGTTAGCGGCATGATGCAGGCCTCAAATATCGAAGGTGGCTTCGTACGTTACGATTCACAGGCTAAATACGCGGTTATTGCTATGGGTGGCGCAGAAATGTATATACGTCCACGCTCTAAGCCTGATTATCGCGAGAACATCTGGGATCACGTCGCCGGAGTGGCCGTTTGCGAGGCAGCGGGCGCAGTGGTGACTGATATTGACGGCAAAGCGCTTGATTTTTCACACGGCGAAAAGTTAACTGAAAATCGTGGAGTGCTGGCAACGGCGAACGCGACAGCTCATAAACTTGCTATTGACGGCATTAAGGCTACCGAAACTGCTCAATGATTGCGATAATAGGCCCCTATGGACAACTTAACATCTAGCGACGAAGCTCTAATTTATCACAGTCAAGGCCGCCCGGGCAAGATTGAGGTAGTTCCGACTAAACCCTGCTTAACGCAAATTGACTTGTCATTAGCCTATACGCCTGGTGTTGCCGCACCATGCCTTGAGATTGCGAAAGACGTCTCTAAGGTTTTTGACTACACAGCCAAGGGTAATTTGGTGGCAGTAATCACCGACGGTTCTGCGGTTTTAGGCTTGGGCGACATTGGCCCCGACGCCGCCAAGCCGGTTATGGAAGGCAAGGCGGTATTATTTAAGCGCTTCGCTGACATCGATGTTTTTGATATCGAACTCGGCACTAAAGATGTTGATGAAATTGTGACGGCAGTTAAGGCAATCGCGCCAACCGTAAGCGGCATCAATCTCGAGGATATTTCCGCACCACGCTGTTTCGAAATTGAAAAGCGTTTGCAAAAAGAACTTGATATCCCCGTTTTTCATGATGATCAACACGGCACGGCGATTATTACTGGCGCAGCTTTACTTAATGCTTTAGAGGTGGCTGATAAAGATATTGCCAAGTGTAAAGTCGTAGTTAATGGCGCGGGTGCTGCTGCGGTGGCGTGTTCAAACTTTGCTATTAGTTTAGGCATTAAACGCAAGAATTTAATTATGTGTGATTCAAAGGGTGTACTCTACAAAGGGCGCGCCAACGGCATGAACGAGTTTAAAGAACAGTTCACTGTCGAAACAGAAGCGCGTTCACTTGCAGACGCAATGGTTGACGCTGATGTGTTTATTGGCGTATCGGTGGCCGACACGGTTACTCCAGATATGTTGCTCGATATGGCGCCGAATCCGATTGTGTTGGCATTGGCAAACCCTGATCCTGAAATCACATATCCGTTAGCTACTAAAACTCGCGCCGATGTAATCATGGCCACCGGTCGTTCTGATTACCCGAACCAGGTGAACAATGTATTGGGTTTTCCGTTTGTGTTTAGGGGTGCGCTCGACGTGCGCGCTACTTGTATTAACACTGAAATGATGCACGCTGCTGCGCGTGCACTTGCAGACCTTGCGAAAGAGCCCGTGCCATCCGCTGTGGCTGCTGCTTACGGACAATCTAAGATTGAATTCGGCCGTGAATACTTGATCCCAAAACCGCTGGACCACCGTGTACTACGTCGCGTTTCGGCAGCTGTCGCAAAAGCGGCAATGGAGTCTGGTGTAGCACGTCGCAAAATTGATCTCGAAGAATATGTGCGTGTGCTCGGAGAAAAATTGGGGCCGCAGCGCGAGTTGATGCGAATTATCGTGGCGAAAGCGCGATTGTCCAACAAGCGAATAGTTTACCCCGAAGGTTCTGCGGCTCGCGTATTGATTGCAGCGCAAGCTGTGGTTCAAGAGAACATCGCGACTCCAGTGTTGTTGGGTAATGAAGCTTTCATTCAGCAGCGTGCTGCCGAAATTGGTGTCGATTTAACTGGTGTAGAAATTATTGATCCAGTTACTTCACCGCGCACTGCCGCTTACGCCGACGAGATGTTAAAGATTCGTCGTGTGCGGCGTGGCAATGAAAAACGTGCGCGCAAACAAATACTCGATCCATTGTGGTATGGACCAATGATGTTGCGCATGGGTGACGCTGATGGCATGGTTTCTGGTGTTACAAAACACGTGCGTAAAACAATGCCGCCGATGCTGAAGACCGTGCCGCTGCGTCAAGGTGTACGCCTTGCTTGTGGCATGTCGATTGTGTTCACTAAAACTGGTCCGTTGTTTTTAGCCGACACTTCCGTCAACGTCGATCCGAACGCCGATGACTTGGCTGAAATTGCTTTACTCGCAGCCGAAGAGGTGCAAGCTTTCGGTATAGAGCCGGTGGTGGCCATGGTGAGTTTCTCCACAGCCGGAGGCACCGCTCATCCGCGTACTGATAAGATTCGCCACGCCGTGCAAATGGTGCGCGAAGAGGCGCCTGATTTAATCATCGAGGGTGAGATGCGCGTCGACGCTGCATTGTCGCCGATGATTCAATCGCGCTACGATAATTTAAACTTAGGCGGAAAAGCGGCGAACGTGTTAGTATTCCCAAGTCTTGAGGCGTCAAACATCGCTTTCAATTTAATAAACACTCTGACCGATTACTCTACAGTCGGTCCAATGATGCTCGGTCTTGAAAAGCCAGCTCACTTGCTTCAGCCGCACTCTTATGGTGTTTCTGATGTAGTACACATGACAGCCCTTGCTTGTTACTCTAGCGAGACTGCCGACGTCCCCGTTTTGGCATAACAGCCAACCTTAAAAATGACAGAGTCCATAACACTATGGCTCCCAGCGGCGCAAAGCCCTGCGGAGCAAGATGCCACCACTTTGATTGGCTTAGCCGCCAACGAGTTAGATTGTAAGTTCGACGACATCGACAGCATTCAGCTTGACAAATACAGTCTCGATGCCCGTCGCCAACCGATGCAATGGCGCGTGGCGCTTACTGTTTACTTCGCCGGCGATGAAATGCCTGAAGCGGATAACAGCTTGGCTAATTTACCCAGCTTAGGCAACAATGCACAACACGCGGTGATTGTTGGCAGCGGCCCGGCAGGCTTATTTGCTGCACTCGATTTAATCCATCGCGGATGGCAAGTCACTGTCCTTGAACGTGGTAAGCAAGTTCAAGAACGTCGTAAAGATATCGCTAATCTAAACCGTGGCGAAGATGCTGATGGCGAGAGTAATTACGCTTTCGGTGAAGGTGGTGCAGGCACCTACTCCGATGGTAAGTTGTACACCCGTTCATCAAAGCGCGGTAACATTGATCGCGTACTTGATACGTTAATTGCTTATGGCGCGCCCGAAACTATTTCGTCTTCTTGGCGACCGCACATTGGTTCTAACTTGTTGCCAGAGATCATTTCTAAAATGAGCGCGGCGATTGTGGACAGCGGCAATTCGATTTTATTCGAAACCAAGGCTTCCGAAATTTTAGCTGACGATGGTAAATGTGTCGGTGTAAAAACATCTGCCGGCGACGTCATCGATGCGAATGCCGTTATCTTAGCTACTGGCCACTCAGCGCTCGATTCATTACTGATGGCGCGCGACGCTGGCGCAGAATTATCTGCCAAGGGTTTCGCAATGGGAGTGCGTGTTGAACACCCGCAAGCTTGGCTTGACGAAGCGCAATATAAAGGCAGTCAACAAGAAGCCGAATTGCCGCCGTCGTTTTATTCGATTGCTACTCAGGTAAACGAGCGCGGAGTATTCAGCTTTTGCATGTGCCCTGGCGGCTGGATCGTGCCAAGCCAAGCGACTCCTGGCACTTTAGTCATGAACGGCATGTCGTTGTCAAAACGCGATTCGCCTTATGCCAACTCGGGCATCGTAGTTTCAATCGAACCTAAAGACTGGTGCGGCAAAAGAGGCTGGCGCTGGGGATGGCACGAGTTACTGCAACGCGCCGCTAAGTTATCCGAGCATCCGATGTTACATGAAGTGATTGAAGACCCGCGTGGTGGTAAGCCTTTTGATGTGGCTGCTGGGCGCTTGCCTATTCACCCCGATATCGACCCGTTGTTTGGTGTGCGCTTACAGTTGGCGCTTGAAGTGGTGGCGTTCCATGAAGGCGGTGGCGACGGTAAAGCGCCGACGCAGCGCTGCGATTTGTTTGTCGAAAATGCGGGTCATCAAGACGAAGCAATTCCGACTAGTTATCTGCCGGGTGTAAAGCCAACTAACTTGCATGAAATCATGCCGCGCGGTTTGGCGATTCGTTTGGTTGAGGCGTTGCAGTTCTTTGACTATAAAATGCCGGGCTTTGCTGGACCGTTTGGACAGATGTTTGCGTTTGAAACGCGCACTTCGTCACCGGTGCGTGTTGAACGCGATGGCGAGACTCTTGAAGCTGTAGGCTTAAGTGGTCTTTACCCTTGTGGTGAGGGTGCTGGTTATGCTGGGGGTATTGTTTCGGCGGCGCTGGATGGCATGCGGGTGGCTGAGGCTATTGCGGTGGTTGCGCCTGTGGTGTAATTTATTGAATCTCTACGGCACAATCGCGTGGTGCACTCGCTCCGCTCGGGGGTGGCTACGCACACCCCAAGCAATCACGCGCTTGGCCTGCGCTTGCTGCTTGAACTGGAGCTCAATTATTGAACTGCGAGAGCACGAAAGCCGAAGATGTTGCTGCGGTCCGTCGGGTAGTAGCTGTACCGATAAGCACAACGCAAATTGAAAGTAGAATCGTACCAGCTACCACCACGGAACACGCGGCGAGAGCCCGATGTCGGGCCTGTTGGGTTAGATGTAGGTGAGTTGGCGTAGTAACCACTGTCGTACCAGTCGTTGCACCACTCCCACACATTACCTGCCATGTCGTAGAGACCATAGCCGTTGGCGGCGTAGCTGCCGACATCGACTGTGGTGTTGATATTGCTATTGTAATTTGCATCGTTGCTGCTTATCGAATCACTACCCCATGGGTATTGATAATACGGGTTATGTTCACCGCCACGGCTGGCGTATTCCCATTCGGCTTCGGTAGGTAATCTAAAACCATCGGCTGTAAAATCACAAGCGAATGTGATTTCGTCGTAGCATGGAGTGCTACCATTTACTGTGCTTAGGTAGTTACAGTACAGTGCCGCGCCGTACCAGGTTTGATTCACCACTGGGTGGTTGTCTTTACCCGCATCGATACCGAAAGTGGAGCCGTTGTGGTTTAGGCCGTATGACAAAGTGCAAATATTTTGCCCCGCACCACCGACTTGGTAAACACCGGTGCCACTCACAGTGACGGTGGAGTTGTTCAAGTAATCAGCAAACTTAAGGTTACTCACCTCATATTTGTCCATGAAGAAAGCGTCCAGGGTTACTGAGTGAACGGGTTGTTCCCACCAATAACCCACCCCCGCATGATCGCCCATCTCAAATGTACCGCCTGGGATTGCCACCATGTCGGTTATGCTTGACACCACGTCCATATAAACCGTAGCCGTGGCTTGCGCCGCAAAACTATCTTCGATGGTATACGTAAATGTATCCGCGCCTATGTAACTAGCCGGCGGTGTATATTCGATTTGTCCATTTACAATTACTGCACTGCCGTTAGTCGGCGCAGTTAGTGACACTAGTGAAATAGTGTCGCCATCCGGATCACTATCGTTAGCCATAACATCAATAGTGACCGTTACGCTTTCGAGTGTACTTGCATTATCATCCACAGCTGTAGGCGGATTATTAGGGATATTCTGCACCGTAATCGGCACCATATTAGTCACCGAATAAATTGGGTTAGCCCACATGTCTAACTGCACGCCCTGAAACCAAACTTGCAGACCCACCACAGCATTGCTCGGTAAAGGGAACGGCCCCAGCG
>JAPYTC010000017.1 GCA_029941685.1 Planctomycetota bacterium
GTTGATACCCCAAGGTTGGGAATATCTCCATTTTGCGATAAAGCTGCGCTGCTGTATTAGATGTACCAACAATAGCAACGTTGATATTACCGTATCCGCGAGCGTGCAATCGGTTCAAAAAGTTGAAGGCGATTGCACGCTGAATTGTCAGAAACAAATAAGCAAATACAAAAATTAGCATGTACATTACACGTGAGAACTGACTTGAACCCTCGATTTCAAATAGCTTGTACAAGAACTGAAGGTACTCAAAAAGCGGTGCACTTGATGGCAACATCGTGTCGATTGACCGCAAAATATACATGCAGGTTGAGGTCAACAAAAACGATATCAGAATCGTTTTATAAATAGCACGGTATTCTTCTACATTCAAAATTGACTTTTTTGAATGATAAAGGCCCATCAACCAAGAACAAGCGAGAATAATACCGGTAATAACGACAAATAGCTGGTGGTAAACCGCCAACTGAGCGGGTACATCGAACAAATACGTGTAGCAGAAGAAACCGGAAAAGCACGCTAGCAACACGACGAAACCGTCAAGCCACACCTGCAGAACAGTGTAGAGTACGTCGAAATTGTTAGTAATGTATTTCTTAAGCATGGGCTTACAGCATCAGATACTATAAAAATACCCTACTCACAGCCGTTTAGCTACGAAGATTTCCGCCTAATTGCTCGGCGGCCTTTGAAACCTTCTGAATAAAACTCTGCTCTTCCTTGTCGCCAAGAGTTCTATCTGAGGCACGCAAGAGGACCGTAAACGCCATACTATGCTGCCCGTCTTTTAGCCCGGGGCCAGAATAAACATCAAATAGCTCGATCTGATCGAGCAATTTACCGGCTGCTGCGGATACTGCATTATGGGCCGCAGCATAATCGACGCCAGTCGGAAGGGCCAAAGCCACATCAACCTTGACCGCTGGGAAGGTCGGTGGCGAGCTAAACTTGAACTTGGTTTTCGCCTGGGCGTCAACCAAAGCATCGACGTCGAGCAGGAGCACGGCAACATCACTATTATCGACTCCAAGTGCAGAAACCACCGCTGGGTGGACCCGAGAAATAATACCGAGGCTTTGACGTGCAAAGCTTAATGCAAGGCATTGCTTCGGATGCGCAAAGCCAAATCGAGATTGCAAGTCATCGGGATTTACTTGATACTGAGCATTAATATTAAGTAAGCCTGTCAGGTCAGCGGCGACTGAGCGCAACTGTCCGACTAATGATTGCTGGCCTGATTTTGGCAAATCACTTGGCCCCCAAATCAGCATGGCGAGGATACGTGACTCGATAGCCTCTCCATTTTCGTCATCCTCTGCGTAGCCCTTTGTGAACTCGCACAAGCGTCCACTAGGAAACTCACGTTGGTTTACAGGAACCTGAGACAGTAATGAAAGAGCGGGGTTTTGTCGCATCAAACTCACTGCATCATTTACAGGGTTGGCTATTTGGATAAAATCGTCGCAACTTAAACCTTGAAGCTTTGCCCATGCATCGGGGATGAAGGAATACGACTGGGTTTCGTGGGCTTGATGGTTATTGACTAGGCGCATCAACAACTTGCTTGCTAATCGGCGATAATCTAACTGCTTGGGGACTTCGATTGGCGCACAAAGAGGTTGGGGTACGATTTTGTCGTAACCCGCAATGCGTCCGACCTCTTCAACGAGGTCTACTGCCGACTGAATGTCTTTAGTTGCGCGGAAACTTGGTACAAGAACCTGCATGTCGTCGCCGTTTGCTTCAACCTCGAAACCAAGAGCCGTTAAGTTCTGGTCAATGTCTTGGTCGCTAATATCAATACCCAATAGAGTTCTAACATTAGCCACATTAATCGTTAAGCGTTCGCTAGCGACATCTGCGCTGCCAGCGAAGACGGGGGCTGAATCGACTTTAACATCGTCACGCATTTCACACAGCAATTGACACACGCGTTGACTAGCCGACAACGTGTAATTAGGATCAAGAGACTTCTCGAATCGGGATGACGCCTCTGAACGCAAGTTGTGATGCAGCGCAGTGCGCCTCACAGAAGTGGCATCAAAGGAAGCGCTTTCTAACAATATTGACGTGGTGGTGTCATCCACCTCGCTGTTTGCCCCACCCATAACTCCGGCAAGGGCAATTGATTTGTCAGCATCAGCGATGACCATGTCCGACGCCATAAGCGTGCACTCAGTTTCGTCGAGAGTCACAAAACCTTCTTCGGCAGTAGCCCGACGAACACTTATTTGCTTACCGCTAACTTTATCTTTATCGAATGCGTGAGTTGGCTGACCTAGCTCGAGCATAACATAATTTGAAACATCGACGATGTCGTTTACCACGCACTGACCTACTGCCAGTAATCGCTGCTGCATCCATTCCGGCGAAACTTGCGGACCACCACCGACCGACAATTCAGTGAGTTGATAGCAGGATGTCTGTTGCTGATCGTCGAGCTGCAAAGTGTATTCCGATGCCTCGGCTGGCCACTCAAATTCACTGGGATACTCTTTCAGCGGACGCTTAAGAATTGCTGAGAGCTCGCGCGCGAAACCGTAATGTCCCCACAAATCTGGACGGTGTGTAAGTGATTTATTATCAAGCTCGAGAATGGCATCCGACAATTCTAGGTAATCTATCAAGCGCGCACCAATCGGCGCATCAGCCGGCAACTCTTTAATGCCTTCAGAGGCATCACTAAGCTCTATTTCAGAGTCAGAACAAATCATGCCTTGCGACAATTGGCCGCGCAGCTTGGCTTTTTTAATCTTGAAGTCGCCGGGAAGGACGCATCCGACGGGCGCTAAAGCCACTTTTAGTCCGACGCGCACATTGGGAGCACCGCAAACCACTTGAACCGTTTCTTCGGCGCCGTAATTTAGCGTCGTGACTGACAATTTATCGGCATCAGGATGCTGCTCGCAAGTTAACACTTCGGCAACAACCACACCAGCAATGTTTGCACCACTGTATTCAATGCCCTCGACCTCGGCGGTGTGCATCGACAGCAAAGCACTTATTTCTTCGGCACTCTTATCGCTAATGTCGACGAAGTCACCGACCCAATTTAGTGAAATCTTCATGCTTGAAATTGGTTTAGAAAGCGCAAATCGCCGCTGCACATATAACGAATATCATGGATACCGTAACGCAACATAGCCATGCGAGAAAGACCGAGTCCGAAAGCGAAACCCGAATATACTTCAGGGTCGACGCCAGCAGCAGTAAGAACATTGGGATGCACCAAACCACCCGGCATCAATTCGATCCAGGTAGAACCTTTGCAAACTTTACAGCCGTCTTTGCAGAATGGGCAACGTGCATCTAGCTCAAAACCAGGCTCTACAAAAGGAAAGAACCCAGGACGCAATCTTGTTTCAAGTTTGCGTTTAAACACGCCTTCAAGCATGCTGTTCATTGCATGCAACATATGAGGGACGCCGATATCTTTGCCGACGACCAAGCCCTCCATCTGATGGAAAGTATGCTCGTGAGTGGCATCTTGTACTTCTTGCCGGAACACGCGACCAGGCGCAATCACTCGTAACGGTGCACCAAATTCACGCAAAGCGCGCACCTGAACCGGTGACGTGTGCGTCCGCAGGCAGCGCCGATCTTCGCCAGGAGCGGATTTCATCCAAATGGTGTCATGTGACTCACGCGCAGGATGATCGGAAGGAATGTTTAGCGCATCGAAGTTGTTGGCTTCTGACTCTAATTCAGGGCCATCCCAAACGACAAAACCCATCGACTGGAAGATCTCTTCTAGTTCGCGGGCAATCGCCATCACTGGATGCACGGAACCAAGCTCAACAGTGGGACCAGGCAAACTGCTGTCGACACCTACAGACGCCAAATCAGCATCTAACTGTTGTCGCTTGAGGACGACGCGGCGTGCCTCGAAAGACGACTGCAGTTGCTGTTTAATTTCATTGGCCAGCTTACCAATAGCAGGACGCTCGGCAGCATCTAGCTTACCAAGCTCCTTTAGCTGAGCGGTTAGGGCGCCAGTGCGCCCTAGATAGCTCGA
The DNA here is from genome assembly GCA_029941685.1 of Planctomycetota bacterium. Lineage (GTDB taxonomy): Bacteria > Planctomycetota > UBA1135 > UBA1135 > UBA1135 > JAPKEZ01. The sequence continues at coordinate 4,016 of JAPYTC010000017.1, forward strand.
CTCGACCTCGGCCAATTGCGCAACACTTTCGGCTACGGCGGCGGCCGCTAGGCCTGCATCGCACAACGCTTCAAGACGTTCACGCATGGCGCGCTTAAGCAGCTAGTGCTTTTTTTGCGGTTGCAACTATAGCCTCAAAGGCCACAGGGTCGTTAAATGCTAATTCAGAAAGAGTCTTGCGATCGATCTGAACATCGGCCTGATTGAGGCCATAGATAAACTTGCTGTAAGACAAACCGTTCATACGAGATGCAGCGTTGATACGCTGAATCCACAGACGACGGAATGTACGCTTCTTGTTGCGACGATCACGGTAAGCAAAGTTACCGGAGCGCAATAAGGTTTCTTTTACAGTACGCAACAAGCGATGGCGTCCGCCCCAAAAACCTTTGGCACGGCGCATTAAGCGCTTGCGGCGACGAAGACGTGGTACTACGTTTCTTGCTCTTGTCATTTTTCTTTACCTATTATCCTTGGAGAAGCTTGGCAATGTTCTTTGCAGAACCGCCAGTCATGACAGAAGCACGACGTAATTTACGACGACGCTTCGAAGATTTGGCGCACATGAAGTGGCCAGTTAATTGATTGCGGCGAATTACTTTGCCGTTTTTTGTAAGTTTGAACCGCTTTGCAACGGCTTTTTTTGTTTTCATCTTGGGCACGGGAGCCTCCTGTGTCTTAGGGCCAAGGGAGAGAAAGTGGTCGGATATTATAGGGAAATAACCGACCACGTCTAGCTAACTATTCATTATTTTCGCTGTCGTCGCCGCCAGTTGCCGGTTCAGGGTCTTCTGACTTAGCAGGAACGGAAGGAAGATCAGAGAAGTCATCGTTATTTGTGACTTTTAAGTGCTCAGCATGCGGCTTTGAGCCTTCTGAAGATTCACCAGCCGCTGAGTCAGGCTTGGAAACATCAGCACGTGGCTTCGGCTTGCTGCCTGGCGGCAACTTGGACATCACCAAATGCATACGACGCCCCTCCATCTTGGGCGTACGCTCGATCTTGGCGATATCTTCGAGAGACTCGGCCAAACGCAACATGACCTCGCGGCCAATACTTTGATATGCCATCTCGCGGCCACGGAACATACAAGTAACCTGAACCTTATTGCCGGCTTCAAGGAACTCGCGCGCCTTACGCGACTTGATGTTCAAATCATTAACATCAATTTTTGGACGAACACGGACCTCTTTGGTCGTCATAGAATTCGACTTTGGCTTACCCTTGGTCTTTTTCTTTTGTTCGTACTTAAAACGACCGTAATCGAGAATCTTCGCAACAGGCGGACGCGACTGCGGAGCTACCTCGACAAGATCTAGGCCAGCGGCTTGCGCCAACTGTAAGGCCTTCTTTGTTGGAGTCGGGCCAATCTGAGTACCCTTCTCATCGATTAGGAAAACGTCGCGCGCACGGATGCGGCGGTTTACTTTATATAATTCGCGCTCACGTGGAGCGTATTTTTTTTTCGAGCGACCAGCTATGACTTTACCTCTTGTTCTGTTTCAATTACTTGTTTAATGCCCAGTTCATCTAACTGTTGAATATCTACTACTGACGGGGCGGCAGTGAGTGGACATGCCGAAGTTGCTGTCTTCGGGAAGGCGATGACGTCGCGAATAGATTCGGCGTCAAACATAATACTATATAAACGGTCGAGGCCAATCGCAAAACCCGCATGTGGCGGCGCACCGTAATTAAAAGCTCTTAGCAAAAACTCGAAACGCTCTTGAGCGACTTCTGGAGGGATTCCGATTGCGTCGAATATTTCGTTTTGCAAATCTTTGTCGTGGATTCGAATTGAACCAGAACCAAGCTCGACCCCATTCAACACCAAGTCGTAAGCGCGTGAACGTATGCCCTCTTTTTGGCCGTTACGCAACAAGGGTAAATCTTCTGCTACTGGGCAAGTAAACGGGTGGTGAGCTGGATGAAATGAGCCATCGTCGTTCTGCTCGAATAATGGGAATTCGGTAATCCAAACGATACGATCGTCTTCGCCAACCATGTTCATGGCGGACGCAGACTCGCGACGCACGACATCTAAGGCGACTTGCGCACGGCGTGGAGTATCGGCGATAGTGAAGATCAAGTCTCCTTCAACAGCTTCTATGCGGTTCAGGAATGCCTGGCCAGCATCAGACTTCAAGAAGCGAGACAATGGTCCGGTTGGACCTTCGGCGCCAATCTTGCACCATGCTGCCCCACCGGCGCCAGACTCTTTAGCCAAACGCTCGACGTTGTCAATTTGCTTGCGCGATAATGAAGCGCCACCTGGAACGCGAATTGCACGCACCCAACCATTTGATTCGAGCACATTATTGAACACTACGAAATCTAAATCGCCAGCGACATCTACAACATCGACAATGGTTAAAGGATTACGCAAATCTGGTTTATCAGACGCATAAAGCGCAATTGCGTCGTTGTAAGGCAGGCGCTCGAACGGAATTGCTAACTCGACATCATGCACTGCCTGATAAACATTTTGCATAAGAGCTTCAACTGCCGCGTAAACATCTTCTTCATCGACGAAGGACATTTCGAGGTCGAGTTGAGTGAATTCGGGCTGGCGGTCGGCGCGTAAATCTTCGTCGCGCATACAACGCGCAATCTGAAAATAGCGGTCGAGTCCACCGACCATGCACAGTTGCTTAAATATTTGCGGTGATTGCGGTAGCGCAAACCAGCAACCTGGGCGCATGCGTGATGGCACTAGATAGTCGCGCGCCCCTTCAGGTGTCGACTTGGTGAGCATTGGAGTTTCTACTTCGATGAACTCTTGATCGCACAGTGAATTACGGATGGCGTTATTAGCCTTCGAACGCAACTGCAAGGCACGCTGCAAAGGTGAACGCCGCATATCAAGGTAGCGATACTTCAAGCGCGTGTCTTCTGGCACATCAATGTGATCAGCAATTTCAAAAGGCAAAGTCGCTGACGCCGATAGCACCTTAACACTATCAACCACTACTTCGATATCACCTGTGATGCGATCAGCATTACGCTGCCCTTCAATCCGCATGCGCACGGTGCCTTTTACTTGGACCACGTCTTCTTGATGAAGACCCGACATTTGCTCGGCTGCAGAAGTAGCGGCTTCGTCGTCGACAACTAACTGCGTAATCCCATAACGGTCACGCACGTCGACAAAGTGGACGGCACCATGGTTGCGGCGGTTGTCTACCCACCCACATAAAGTGACTTCTTGTCCTACGTTTTCAGCGCGGAGATCTCCGCAGCTATGAGACCGCCATGCAGCGGACCTAATCATGAAGAACGTTTGCCAAGTTTTTCGCGTAACAACGCGCGACGTAAAGCTGCATCAGCACGCGCAGTATCAAATACAGACTCTTCCGAACGTAGACGCCCTTGAGCACGTTTTGCGGCTTGACGCGCCCGCTCGATATCGATATCGGCTAATTTCTCGGCAGAACGCGATAGGATCACCACGGCATCGCCAGATACTTCGGCGAAGCCATCATGAATCAATAGTTCAATCTGCTCGCCATCAACAGCGGATGCAGTAAGCAAACCACTAGTCGTTAGCGAAACCAACTGTGCGTGACGTGGTAACACCCCAAACATGCCATCAGCACCGGGGATCTCCACGTGATGCACTTCTGTCTCAAGGACGCTCTTTTCTGGAGAGACGATGCTGAGAGTTAGCGTTGATTGAGATGTTGACATTATTCTTATGAACTAGATTTTACAGAGTTTTAGCTTTTTCGACAACTTCGTCGATACCACCAACCATGTAGAAAGCTTGCTCTGGCAAATCGTCGTGATCGCCATTAAGGATTTCTTGGAATGAGCGTACTGTATCATCTTTCGACACAAAACGCCCCGGAGCACCCGTAAATGTTTCAGCCACGAAGAAAGGTTGTGATAAAAAGCGTTGTAGGCGACGGGCGCGTCCAACAATCATACGGTCGTCATCCGACAATTCTTCCATTCCTAAGATAGCAATGATGTCTTTAAGGTCGGCATAGCGTTGCAGAATTTTTTGCACATCAGTAGCTGTCTTGTAGTGCTCTTCACCAACAATTTGTGGATCGAGCATGCGAGAAGTCGAACGCAACGGATGTACCGCTGGGTAAATTCCTAGCTCTGTAATCGCACGATCAAGCAGAATAGTTGAGTCGAGGTGAGCGAAAGACGCCACTGGCGCGGGGTCAGTGAAGTCGTCAGCAGGAACGTAAATGGCCTGCATTGAAGTTACCGAGCCTTTCTTTGTCGAAGTGATACGCTCTTGAAGAGCACCCATCTCAGAACCGAGTGTTGGCTGGTAACCCACCGCGGAAGGAATACGACCAAGAAGCGCTGACACTTCGGAGCCAGCCTGAGTAAAGCGGAAAATGTTGTCCACGAACAACAGCACGTCTTTGTTCTCTTCGTCACGGAAGTACTCGGCCATGGTTAGGCCCGACAAAGCTACGCGCAAGCGTGCTCCTGGAGGCTCGTTCATTTGACCGAACACCAACACCGCGTTATCGATAACTGCTTGTTTTTCACCTTCAGGGGTGGTGTATTCTGACTCACTCATCTCGATCCACAAGTCGGTACCCTCACGAGTACGCTCGCCAACGCCACAGAAAACAGAGAAGCCCCCCTTCTCTACAGCAGTAATACGAATGAGTTCTTGAATAAGAACTGTCTTGCCTACACCAGCGCCACCCATTAGGCCAATTTTACCGCCAAGAGCGAATGGGCAAAGTAGGTCAACAACTTTAATGCCTGTTTCGAAAACTTCAGAGACCGCTTCTTGGTCTTCGTAAGCTGGAGCAGGACGGTGGATTGGCCACTTCTTGTCAGCTTTTACATCGCCCTTGATAAAGCTATCAAGAGGATTACCGAGCAGGTTGAACACGCGACCTTTGGTAGCATTGCCCACGGGCACCATGATCGGATTGCCTGTTGCTATAACAGTCATTCCGCGGCGGAAACCGTCGGTTGAAGCCATAGAAATACAGCGTGCTGTGTTGTTACCCAAGTGGGCTGCAACCTCGAGGACTAGCGGATCTTGTCCCTCAACAGGAACTTCGATTGCATCGTTAATGGCAGGCATGCTGTTTTCGAAGTAAACATCGACAACAGGGCCTAGGATTTGTTTAATGGTACCGGTATTACTCATTTTCGGTAAGTTGTTTAGAGTGCCGCAGCGCCGGAAACGATCTCAGAAATTTCTTGAGTGATCTTGGCTTGGCGTGCACGATTGTAGAGACGAGTGATATCTTTCTTCATATCGCTCGCTGCATCAGTCGCGCCTTTCATAGCAAAACGACGAGATGCGTATTCGGAAGTGATTGCCTCGAGGAAAGCTTGGAAAAAGCGATTTTCGAGGTAACGTGGAATCAACTCGCCAAGCAATTCTGGGCCAGTCGGTTCGAGGATTGCATCGTTAGCAACGACAGAATCGTCGTTGCTAACCATTGAAATGGGTAGAAACTGTTCGAAGTTCTGCACGTAGCGTGCCGCAGAAACGAATAGCGTGCTGCAAAGGTGCATAGAAGACACTTTGCCATCGCGGAAATCATTTACTAACACAGACGCTAACGCTGACGCATCGGCTGAGGTCATCTTTTCGAGATCGAATTCATCAAAGTAAGCAGCAACTGGGTAATTCATGCGCGTAGCGTGAGCTATCGCCTTTTTACCTACCACATACAAAACGTATTCGCCATCGAGCTCAGCCAACTCGGCATCAAGCTTGCGCTGAATGTTAGAGTTATAGGCACCACATAAACCACGGTCGGAACCCACAAACAAAACACCAATGGGTGCGTCAGGGTTTCCGGGGCTGAACAAGGCAGCAGCACTACCCGCGGCACTTGAGTCGATAGCCAAAGTGCCCGACAACCCTCCTACAAGATCATTGAGGCGCTTGCTAAAAGGTTGGGCGGCCACAGTCTTACCTTGGAATCTGCGCAACTTCGTCGTTGCCACCATCTCCATGGCGCGGGTAATCTTTTGGATACTACCTACGCTATCGATACGGTCTCTAAGGTCGCGGATTGTTGCCACTGTTTATTATGCGATGAAAGTTTTCTTGAATTCTGCACATGCGGCATCAACTTGCCCGGCTAATTCGTCAGTCCATTTGGTTGACCAATCATCGAGAGTTGCCATAATATCTTTATGGCTAGCAGTCATGTATTCAGCAAATTGTTCAGCAAAGTCTGCAACATTTTTGACATCAACATCATCAAGTGCGCCAGAGTTACCAGCGTAAATGCTAACGATTTGTTCAGCGTTTGTTAGTGGCAAGTACTGGCCTTGCTTCAACAACTCTACTAGACGCGCACCACGACCTAGCGTCGCTTGAGTTGCGGCATCAAGATCTGAGCCGAATTGTGCAAAAGCTTCGAGTTCGCGGTATTGAGCGAGGTTGATACGCAAACCACCAGCTACTTTCTTCATCGCTGGAGTTTGAGCCGCACCACCTACGCGCGACACCGAGATACCCACGTTTACCGCAGGACGAATACCCGCTGAAAACAAGTCTGAACCCAAGAAGATCTGACCGTCGGTAATCGAAATTACGTTAGTCGGGATGTATGCAGACACGTCACCCTCTTGGGTTTCGATAATCGGCAACGCAGTAATGGAACCGCCACCCTTGGAGTACTTTTCTGGGTTAATTTCTGGAGCGTTATCAGCGACTTTCGCTGAACGCTCGAGCAGGCGCGAGTGCAAGTTAAACACGTCACCTGGGTAAGCCTCACGTCCCGGTGGACGACGTAGTAATAACATCACCTGACGATATGCATAAGCCTGCTTTGTTAAGTCATCATAGATGATCAACACATGGCGCCCCGCGTCGCGGAAACGCTCGGCCATCGCAGTGCCTGAATAAGGTGAGATGAACTGCATTGACGCCTCTTCCGAAGCTGATGCGTTTACGATGATTGTGTATTTCATCGCGTCAGCTTCTTCGAGCTTACGTTGAACGTCTACCACGGTAGATTGCTTTTGACCTATAGCCACGTAAACACAAAGCACTTGCTCTGGGTTGGTGATGTCGCCGTCGCCAGTATTGCGTTGGTTGATGATCGCGTCGATTGCAATCGCTGTTTTGCCCGTTTGACGGTCGCCAATTAGCAATTCGCGCTGACCACGGCCCACAGGAATCATTGCGTCAATCGCTTTGAGGCCTGTCGCCATCGGTTCACAAACCGGAGTACGCTCAACCACCGAAGGAGCCGTTTGCTCAATTGGGCGCAAATCGTCATCAGTCGCACTGATTGAACCCTTGCCGTCGATTGGATTACCTAGAGCGTCAACAACGCGTCCGAGTAGGCCATCGCCGGTAGGCACAGAGATGATGCGGCCGGTTGACTTAACGGTGTCGCCTTCTTTTACAGAAGCGGCGTCACCTAAAAGCACACAACCCACGTTGTCTTCTTCAAGGTTAAGAGCCATGCCCATCGCCCCGCCAGGGAATTCGATGAGTTCGGACATCATGCAGTTGTCAAGACCATAAACGCGAGCAACACCGTCGCCCACTTGCAGTACTTGACCTACGTGCTCGGTTGATGCCTCAGCCTGAAAATTTTCAATTTCGGCTTTTAAGACAGAAGTTACTTCGGAAGGATTAAGGTCCATTGGATTAAAGCAATGTGTTGAAAGTTATTAGAGCTCAACAGTCTCTAGACGAGAACGCAAACGATTGAGTTGACCCATTGCTGAGCCGTCGTAGCGAATGCCAGCCAGTGTTACGCAAACACCACCAAGTAAATCTGGATTTACAGAGGCGGTTAGCACAACTTTTTTAGCTGTTTTTTGTGAAAGAGAAGCCTCAACTGCAGTAAGTGTTTCTGCACTTACTTCATATGCTGCTTCGAGTTGACCGCGTAGCACCCCATTGTGTTCATCAAGCAATGTTGAAAAAACGTGCGGCAATTGCGGTAGTAGTTCAAAACGTTCGCGTTGCGCGAGCACCTTGAAGAGGTCAGCTGTCAAAGCATGTATCCCTGAAGAAAACGCCTTAGTTGTGGTTTCGAGCTTTGCAGCTGTCGACCAACGAGGATCAGTTAGCGCTTGAGCAACTTCACCTGTGAGCACTTCTTTCAACAAACTCATGTCGCTTTGTACTGCATCTAAGGCAGATTGAGACTTGGCAGCCCCGAACAAAGCTTTTCCGTAGCGGCTAGCAGCGGGAGTCAATTGGAAAGTGTTTGACATTTTCTAGTTTTCGATTTGCTTTTGGAAATCACCCACCAAACGTTGTTGGTCGGCACTAGAAAATTCACGACTAATGACTTGTTGAGCCACATCGATGCCGAGGCGCACTGCGTCTTGACGTAGGACTTCACGAGCTGAAACCAAAGACTGTTCAATGTCGGCCTTGGCACGGGCACGTTCTTTAGCAGCCTCTTCTTTGGCAGCACCGAGGAGCTCTTTTTCACGTTCTGCGGCACGCGCCTTTGCAGTATTAACCTGCTCAGCAGCCGCGCGACGGGCGTCTTCAAGATCTTCCTGGATACTGACCTTCATGCGCTCGATTTCACTGCGAGCCTCTTCGGCAGCAGCTGCGGCTTCGCGCGCTTGGTCTTCGCGAGTTTCTAGTGCCTTAGTAATAGGACCAAAAACGAACTTCCACATGAATGGAAGAGCGATAACAAAAATCAATATTGTCCATATCATTGATGACTGGCCAACATCTAGCAAGCTTGCTATACCGTTGCCGCCTTCGCCTGATAGGACTGCAGAGAGAGAGAGGTGATTCATTACGTAATCGGAATTAGTGTTTGCCAACAGAAAGAAAGCAAACACCGCTTTCCGGTAGCTTTTACTTAATAGCGAAAAGCAAGGCAACTACAATCGCAAAGAAAGTAGCACCCTCAACTAGTGCTGCCAAAACGATAGCATTACTTTTAATGTCGCTTACAGCTTCTGGCTGGCGAGCAATACCCAAACCGGCACCGTGGCCAATAAGGCCAATGCCAATACCAGCACCAACTACAGCAAGGCCAGCACCTATTGCGGAGTTAGCGTGAGAAACAGTAACGATTGCTTCGGCAGCTGTCATGTCGACTGCTGCAGTAACATCTTGAAGAAGAGTAAACATCTGTGTTATTTTATTTTAGAGATTAGTGGTCAGGATGCAAACACATGCCGACAAAAATTGCCGAAAGAAGAGTGAATACATACGCTTGCAGAAGAGCAACAAAGCCTTCAATGATCATCATGAAAACAGACATGCCAACGACTAAGGGAGAAACCGCGAAGCCGACAGTTGTGCTGTTGTGTTGTCCGAAGAAAAACATCAGACCAAGGAAAGACAAAAGAACCAAGTGGCCTCCTGTCATGTTCGCCATCAAACGCATCGTAAGGGCGAAAGGCTTGATTATTAAGCCTAATACTTCAAGCACGAACAACATTGGCACCAAAGCAACGGGCACACCTGAAGGCACTAAGCTGAACCAGAATTTAATTGGCCCCTGCACGAGCATGCCGCCAAAGACCATAAGAATCAGTGTTATCGTAGACAAACCAGCAGCAGTGTAAACACTTGCGGTTGCGGTCAAACCACCCGGAATCATGCCGAGGAGATTCATAAAGGTAATAAAGAAAAATAGCGACAGGAACATCGGCAACAAGCGGCGTCCGTCTTTTTCACCTAAGTTTGGCACGACTACTTCGTCGCGCAGCCAAGAGACCCAGCCAGCGAATATTTTGGTGATGCGCCCACCGCTGTTATTAACTATTGCTGAGCGAACAGGCGCAAAGAACACAACAATAAGCACCATGGCTAACAGCTGGAACAACTGAATATCAAATACCTGAAGACCAAACAAGCGCGGCATCTCGAGACCATAATATGATGTTTGTGGCACCACGTGGGCGAACAATACTTCGAACGGGTCGGCCTTATCCTCACCACCGGATCCTGAGGATGCGGAGAGGGTCGCTAAGATGTTGAACAAGGCTAAAGCCAATTTACGGCGTTGGGATGGAGCTAAAAGCTGAGACTATTTTCTTTTTATCTTCACAAAGAAAGATACTTCGCCGACTAACAGCCCCGCTACAAAAGAGTAGAGGAACAAATCAAAACGATACCAACCTGTTTCCTTTCCGACAATGGCGCCAATGAAAAGGACGCTAAGCCGGCCAAGAAAGCCTAAAGCCATAACTAGAAGGATACCAGTTGATGACGGAGAATGATCAGATAGCACTTTTCTACGCTTTGCAGCGAGAATTGCTTCACAAATCAACGCTAGGCAAAAACCAATAACCAAAGAGGTTATGTCGTGGGAGCTCATTCGGATGACGGAGGACGAGAATCATCGTCGTTCATCTTGAGGTAGAGACGGTAAATACCAAGCCCTACACCGAGAAAAACGCCGAGGAGGAGAAACAACGGAAAGTCACCAGCAAAGCTGCTTACCAAATCCAACTCATAGCCGAGCCACGCGAAAATGGCTACCGAGGCAAAAAACTCGAAGCCCAGTGTGGCATGCTTGGCGAAGTCTGATTGTTTCAAAATTCTCTACGAAGAGTAGAAAGAACAGTGGCGGGTACAAAATGTGTTACCTAGCCATGATTTGGTGGATAGTATAGTCTTGCCTGAGGTTCCGACAATCCCATCTAGCATAGTTTTACAAAAAACCGTATCCTTTGGCTCCCCCACTAACCCGAACTACCTTTAATTAATTGGAAACAACCCTACTCCTCCTCAAGCCGGACGCCCTACACCGTGGCCTGGCCGGACGCATCATTACCCGCTTCGAAGAAAAAGGCCTGCAACTCGTCGGTCTTAAGCTCATGCAAATGTCGCAAGAGCTTGCCGCTAAGCACTATGCGGAGCACACCGAGCGTCCCTTCTATCCTGGCTTAGTCAAATTCATGACGGCATCACCCCTAGTTGCCATCGCCCTTCGTGGTCCTGGCGCAGTAGCTATCGCCCGCAACCTGATGGGCGCCACATTCGGTACTGAAGCCGATGCAGGTACCATCCGTGGCGACTTCGGTTGTTCAAAATCTTACAACCTTATTCATGGTTCAGATTCACCCGAGAACGCAGAGCGCGAATTGGCACTATTCTTCCCTGAAGGGACGTGCGATTGGCAGCCAATCTCTAGCGACTGGTTGTGGGATAGCGAGTAAGCTGTAGCAATGAATTGGTCCAAAACAAGCTTCGTTTTCACTCTCTGTGCTGTAATCGCAGCGTGTAGTAGTGGCCCGACCGAAGAAGAAATCGCAGTACAGGTAGAGGATTTCCGTCAACGTTCTGCGCAATACTTCAATGCTGGTAGCTTCGGACAGGCTTATCAACAAGCGAGGCTTGGCCTTGAATTAACCCCCGCCGATGACGGCGAGCTCAACTTGCTCGCCGGTCATGCTTTGATGATGATGCGCAATCTCCAAGATGTCGCTAAATCAGAAAAGTACCTTCTGCGTGCCCAAGAGGCACTCGAGACTTATCGCGCCGATCTAGTCTTAGGTGAATATCACCTACGTTACGGCGCCATGCTTAACGCCCATGCTCGTCGCCAACTTATACTAGCCAAAGAGCTAAGCACCCTCGACGAAGATCAACGCCAAGAAGAAATAGAAACCAACGAAGAGCGCATCGAGATAGCAGAGCAACACTTCAGAGATGCTACGGAATTATTTTTAACAGCACTTGAGCAGTCTCCTAATGACTTGCATGCATTACAACTCATTGGCCAAAGCTGTGCTTACCTAAACGACCATGCAACGGCGCGCACACATCTCGAACATGCCATCGAGATTTTCATGGAATCGCGTCAGTACAAAAACCGTATCCTTGCGACCGACACCAAAATAAACCTGCGACAAGAAACTCTACTCCGCGCAGAAATGCTGAAGGACATCAACGCCGAAGTCTCTATTCGCATTTTATTAGCCGGTCTTGACAAGATAAATAACGACACAAGTGCCGAGATTGAGCAGTATTCGACGATTCTGGCGCTTTCGCCAAACAACCTAAACATTAACTTTGCGCGCGGGCTGTGCTATTACAAAACAGGCAATATCGCTTTAGCTATTGCCGACTTAGAACGCTTCATTAGTAATACCGACTTGCCATTTGAGCATCCGCAAGTGCGCCGCGCTTTCGAAATCACTAACGATTTAAAATAGTTACTTAGCTTTCTCTTGCGCAGAAAAAAGCAATGCTAGTGTTTGCTTTTCACCTCCACGAGAAATCGACAATTCGGATTTATCTGGCGCCCCCTGCAGCGCCAGACGCAAATGCATTACCGACATGAGTGGTACCG
>JAPYTC010000018.1 GCA_029941685.1 Planctomycetota bacterium
GCTACAAGCACATGTTCTTCGTTGAAGGTGGTGCGCTAGCTGTTGAAAATGCTCTTAAGGTTGCATTTGACTGGAAGGTCCGTCGCAATCGCGCCAAAGGTATTGATGCCGACATTGGCAGCAAAATCCTGCACTTCGAAAAGGCTTTTCATGGCCGTTCAGGTTACACCTTGTCATTGACTAACACTTTGCCAGACAAGGTCGATTATTTCCCTAAGTTTGATTGGCCGCGCATTAGTGCGCCATGCCTTAAGTTCCCGATGAGCGATGCCGAAATGGTCGAGCACGTTGCAGCCGAAGACGCATGTTTTGCCGCCATCGATAACGCATTCGCTAACTACGGCGACGATATCGCGGCGATTCTAATTGAAACCATTCAGTGTGAAGGCGGCGACCGTCACTTCCGCCCAGAATTCTTGCAGGGTTTGCAGTCACGTTGTGAAAAATATGATTGCTTGTTCATCTGCGACGAAGTGCAAACAGGTTACTTTGGTTCTGGTAAGCCTTGGGCTTTCCAACACTACGGTATTACGCCAGATATTTTTAGCTTCGGCAAAAAGGCACAGCAGTGCGGCATCATGGCTGGTCCGCGTATCGATCAAGTACCCAACAACTGCTTCGAAAAGTCAAGCCGTATCAACTCGACGTGGGGTGGCAACCTAGTTGACATGGTGCGCGCTACTAAAGTTCTTGAAACGGTTAAGGCAGATTCACTTTGTCGCAACGCATCTAAGCAGGGCGAAGCATGGCTCACTGAAATGACTAAGATGGCTTCCAATTTCGAGATGATCGATAACGTGCGTGGCAAAGGTCTAATCATGGCATTCGATACTCCAAACGGCAATACTCGCGACAAGGTGTTAGGCGCAATGTTCGAGAACGGTATGATTGGTTTAGGTTCTGGCGAACGCACTGTGCGCTTCCGTCCGCACCTTGCCATCACTGACGCTGATGTAACTAAGGCTCTCGAAATCACCGAAGCCGCACTGAAAACTTTATAAGCTTAAACGCTTTTCAAGTTCACGCGCAAGCTCTGTAATTTCAACGCAGGTTTGCGCGTCTTTTATTTTACGCAAGATTACACGCGCATCATCTGGGCGCCCGTTGTCTATGTGCTGAGCGGCCTTGTCAATTTTGCGTTTATTGGATTTTGCGGTACGGTAGATGTTGCTGCGTTCAAGCTTGCGCTTGCGCGGTGCACCTAAGTCTTCGGCAAGAGAGGTGCCTTTAAACTCTTGTACTAGGGTAGTGAGTAGTTGTTGAGCTTGAAGCGGATACCCAGCATCGATTAATTCTGCTGCACGTAGTGGCAGCGCCGCGCCTTCGGCTTCAATCTTGTCGCGTAGCAAGCGGGCCTCGCGCACAATATGCGAGTAGTCAGCGTCGAGATCGGCCAAGGGTATGATGGCTTCGAGAGCAGCGTGCCATTGACTATCCTCAAAAAACTGATAACCCTCAGTTAGCCCGCTCGCCAGTTTGAGAATCTCGCGCATTTGACGATCGGCAATCAATTCTTCAAGAATCGTATCAAGTGGGGTGGTGATTGGCGCCTTAGGGTCCCATCCACGCTTAAGTGGTAAGTTTGGATCTCCTTCCCAGTAGACCTTGCCATCGACATCTAACACTATTATTCGCGGAATGTCTAAGCCACCGTTGCCAATGCTGTAAGCAGGGTAAATTTTATACAGCGTATCGTAATATAAAGAAATATCATCAAGTGGATGCGAAGCAACCCAATCTAAAACTTGTTGTTTCGAATGCGGTTGATTGGTGCAAACACAAACGAACTTCAGTCCGTATTTACGGTACTTTTGCGCCAACATTGAGTAGTAAGCGGAAGTCGGAATCAACTCGTCTTGGTGCGCTGTCCAGAATGCGACTACAGTCAAGGAGCCCTTACGTTGTTCGAGATCCACTGCCTCGCCTTGAATCCATTCACCCTCAAATTGGGTGATGTTGGGCGGAATCAGACCTTGGAAAACACCTGGTGCGCGTGCTTCAGGGTCGGACAAGCGTTTCTCGAGAGTAAGTTGTCGCTCGATGCGCGCAGCTGGGTCGTGTGCGTCACGACGCAGCATGCGAATGTGGCGGTAGGCGCCGTTGCCAGTCGTCGTGAATAAACCAAACGATCCACGCACGGCATCACGTGACATTTTCACTGTGCGTAAATATTTGTCGTCGAAATAAATGTCGACTAAAGCTTTTGGCCCGATTTGAGTGACCACGTCAATCCGCAACTTGTGCCAAGTATTACCAAATGGGATTTGTTGCTTATCACGAGGAATCCATTCGCCACCGATCTGAGTTTTAACTTCGAGCGAACCCTTGCGATGTAACATAACCACTTGGGTGTTCTTTGAATCTTTATATCCGAAGCACAGGCCAAGCATACCCGGCTCTAGGTTGCTAAATTTAATCTCAGTCTCAAGCGAAAAGTCGGAACTAATTGAAGTATCGTAAATCAATGCTTGGGTCTGCAAATCACCACCGGTCATTTCGATGGTCTCGTCATTTACAATTGCCGCTTCAATCATCTTGCCATAAGCGCGATAGTACTTTTCTTCACCCTGTGGACGCCAGCCGTCGAGGCTCATCTCGTTGTAAGCGACTTTCCAGCGTGCAAGGCTAATGCCCGTTTCAATAGCAATTTGGGTATAGAATGCCATCGCATCAGGCATGGACCATGAGGCTGACATGCGCCGGGTGATTTCCATGGCCATGCGGTACATCTTTTGGTCATAATATTGATGTGCTAACTCGAGGCCTTGCTCTTCAAGTTTGAGCTGTAATTTTTTATGCTTCTTGAATAAGGGGTCAAGCTCTTCCATTAAAGTACGCGCTTTCTCTAGGCGAGGGTCGTCATCGATGCCACGTAATGCGACTTCATTGGCGAATCTGCCATACATCGCAGCAGCCCGGTCGTCGAGATCAAGTTCGTGAAGCAACTTCGCCATCTCCCATTGTGCTTCGATGTCGTCTGGAGAATAGAGCAATGCTTCGCTGAGAAGTTCAAGAGCTAGATCATATTCACCACGTTCGAGTGCCATGTCGGCAAATGCCAATAGCTCGTCCTCAGGAGATTCTTTGCCGATCGTTTGGTCACGTAAACGTAGCAACCAATCTCTCATAATCACATTTAGTTCGTCAACAGTCTCAACTGGAGCGTTGGCCCCAGATAAAACGAATTCTTCGAAATGTTCGATGCGTTGTGAGAAACCCTTTGAGCCAGCACCACTCAAATAATAATCATGCAGTGGGGCACGCAACACTGCGCGACCAGTATCGGGGTTACGATAGTTGTAAAGAAAATAAACTACGCCCCAAGTCGGAGCATACCATGGGGGACCCCATTGATATTGATTTTCAATGAGCACACGTAGGCTAGGCGCTTTTTCAGGAGTAGCCCATTCACCATCATCGTCACGAGTACCATCGTTATAGTCATCCATCCAACCCGCTTCGAGGCGGGGGGCGAGTGCAAAAAGTCGCCCAGCGTTGACGCGATTCCAGCGCACGGTGCCATTAGATAAAATGTCGGTGCCCTCAAAGAAGGAGGCATAAGCTTCATTTAGCCAGCCCGGAACACCGCCCTTGCCGGTAAGTGAGACGAACTGGTGAGCCGCTTCATGAAACAACGTATGGTACATTTCAATTAATCCGTCTTTACCCTCAGTACCGCCTTGGTAGGTTTCAACGGCATTACCCGTAAAGTGACCAGCCGACCAATCAACAGGTGGTCCTTGACCGAGCTTCAAGTATTCGTCGCGGTTTTTGAAAACGTTGACATCGATTTTCGGCACTGCGCCACCGTCTTCTTTGTAATGAAAAAACTTGCGGTAGGCCATATTCATTTGGTCCATGGCGATGCCGGCAGTCTTCAAAACCAAGTAACTAGCGTTGGTATGAATACGATAGTGCTCAGTCTCCAGGAACCAGCGATTTGACCATTCACTGTGCTTTTTGTTGTTTTCTTCTAACCACTCGCTGTCCACTCCGGCAGTCGGGTCGGTGCCGGCATACAAGTCGACGGTGGCAGTATCGGCGCCCCCGTTACGCTCTATTTCTTTGAGGCGATCTTGCGCACGTTTCAATAGAGGATCGATGTGCAAAATTTCTTGAATGACTTTAATTGCCGAATGATGACGGCCTTTGTCACTGTGTGACTTTTCGATCTTAAATAGTTCTTTAATGTAATCGCCTGATAGGTCTGTGAACTGGTCGGCAAAGGGATCAAGCTGATCTAGAGATTGAGTAACCTCTTTAATCTTCTTGCGTGACACAATCGACTTATCCGCAGCTTTGGCGATGTTCAGCCACGTATGCCAAGCGTAGGCGGCAGTATCGTGGTCACCCATGGCGGTAGCTATCTTCGCCCACTGTTCAAGTGCTCCAAAGTGCTGGTCATCACGTTCGAGAGCACGTTCAATGTCGGCTAGAGCAGCTACATAGTCTTTCTCCTCGAAATGACGCTGCGACGCATTAATGAATTTTTCAACGAAGGGATTGCCACCACCATTATGCACAGGAACCCAACTTAGGGCTAATACAACGAGGAAGGCGGACAGTTTAGACATCAAGGCCGATTGTACGTCTGCGCAACTGACCACAAGCGGCATCTTGGTCTTTACCCATGCTCTGGCGCAATGTGACCGAGAACGAATTGTCTTTTAATCGCTGCGCAAAAGCCTCGCATGTTTTGCCGTCAGGGTAATGAAAATCTAATTCGTCAATATGGTTGTAAGGAATCAGATTGACATGACAGCGACTGTTACGCAACAAGTCAGCTAGTTGCTGTGCTTGTTCGAGACTGTCGTTGACTCCGGACAAGAGAACGTATTCGATAGTGAACTCGCGCCCAGTAATGTTGAAGTAGTCTTCGGCCTCATCTAGAAGCTGCTCGATAGTGCGATCATGTATTCCGGGCACCAATTCTTGTCGCAGTTCGTCAGTAGATGCGTGCAGAGAAATGGCTAGCTGCACAGTTTTACCGAAATTGGCAATCGCAGCAATTGCGCCTTTGGGCGCTACAGTAGACACTGTGATACGGCGTCCGGAAAAGTTGGCACCTGCTTCGTCAATCAAACAGTCGAGAGCACCCAGCACGTTGTCAAGATTATGTCCGATTTCGCCCATGCCCATTACGACAATGCGATGAAAGTCGCCGAACTCGCGGCGTAACCAAAATGCTTGCTGTAACACTTCGGATTGAGTCAGGTTGCGTTTCAAGCCATCCATGCCGGAGGCGCAAAAACCGCATTGAATTCCGCATCCGACTTGAGTGCTGATACAAATCGTTTGCCCTTTAGACCCAGGCATGCATACCGCTTCAACTAGCGAGTCGTCAGCTAACTTTAGCAACACCTTGTGGGCGCCGTCTTCCGCGTGAGAGGCTTTGACCAGTTCAGTATCAAGCAACGGTGTGGATAGCAGCTGCTCGCGTAAGGCAGTCGGCAAATCAGTCATTTGTTGCCAGTCGTAAATACCACGCTGAAAGACCCACCGGGCGGCAATCCTGCCATGAAACTTTTTGTAACCTAAGTCAACAAAATGTTGTGGCCAATCACGCGGATGTAGGTCTAAAATCGATTGAGTCATTAACTTAAGTCTTTAACAATATCGTAAATTTCGCGTGCCCACTTCATGGCGGTCACACCGTTTGATGGATTACAGCCGCCAACAGATTGGTGTCCGCCGCCACCGTATTTTTTCATTAACTCGCCAAGATCGAAATTTGTTTGTGGCCGATTCCATGGGTTGGACGAAACAGTAATGTGATCGCCGGCGCGTGTGGGTAACAAAGTGACGGCAAAATGCAAGTCGGGATGTAAATAGAAGGGGGCAAAGCGGTCACGTCGAATTTTCTTCGAGCGCAAATCAGCTAGTAAAGAAGTGCCATTATCAAGAACAATATTATCTTCGAAGTTATCAATTGCGTTGTCACGATTTCTCGAAGAACGTGCATAGCATTTTTCAATAACAGGATGCTTAGCTATTTGCGATAAAGGTTGGTCGCGCATTAACTGTACTACCGTATCGTGGAATTGTAAATTCGGCGAACAAGTAAGCGCGCGACTTACAATCAACGCGGGCTCGGTGCCAAATAGCGCATGCTCGGCTGAGTCAAATCCGGCCGAGTCGATAATATTAGACCATTTAGCCAACTCAGTGAAGTGCTCAGGAGCCTGGTACCCCCAGTGTTGTGCTGCATGTTGCAGAATAATTGGCGGACAGCTTGGTGACTTCGGGTCAAAGCAGTGGCTGTCGGTATCGACGTAATCACGTTGGTGTTGTTCGTCGAGAAAAGTCGTAGGGTGATGATCGAACCAGTAGCTTGCTCGCGGATGATAGTGAAAGTCAACAATAGCAAACTCTTCACCGTTAGCAAAACTTTCCCATTCAAGTGTGCGGTCAAAGTTGACGCCTTCCCACGTTATCTCAGAGTGATTACGGCTCTTAGCAAGGGCATCAGCGAGGATGGCCGCGGCAGCCATTCCGTCGAAATCGCGGTGAAAGTAGATTTTCATTTAGTTTTTGGTAATGCTTTGTTGCCAAAAATGTGTTGTTGGAAGTATTGCGGCCAATCAAGATTGCCTTGAAGCTGTGTCAACATTTTAGACAAGTCGCTAGCAGAGTAACCCTCAGTGGCATAGATTGACTGGCAGAGTTCGTTGAACTTAGCGTCACCCAACTTGCTGGCGATGTCCATCCAAACTATTGCCCCAAAGCTTAACAGACGACGTGCGCCGTATAAATCGTAAACTTGCGTGATTGATATAGCTTGTGTCATCTCGCCGCCATTTTTTTCGTTAAGACGCCAGAAGTCGAGCATGCTTTGTGCTTCGTCTGAATAGGATGCCGCTAGCAGTAGCTTGTAAGCTAGATATTCGGCAAGCGAGCGAGTCAAAAACAGGCTAGCGCTACCTAGGCCATGACATTCGATGCCAAAGCGGTATTCGCATAAGCTACGAGCTAAGTGCACGCGCCGTGAGAATTCGTCGATGGTGGTGTCACTCGGAGAGTCAAACCATCCTCGCTGTTCGTCGAAAACAAGAAGGCCGCTAAATAGCCGGTCGCCTGAATAAGGAAAGCTAGCCACGGTAAATGGCAGCTTGTGGGCGCCTAACCGCTTGCTGAGCAATGCGTCGAGTGCTAACAGTTCGGTGACCGCTTCGTCGGGTAGCTTTGACTTACTATCGAGGCGTAAGAACCAATTAAAGTCATCGGTCTGCTGAGATCGGTAGTTGGCGACTGCGAAAAAGGGCCATGATTGCCCCGAAGGAACCATCTGGGTTCGACTGTTTTTGAGCTTAGTGTCTTTATTGAGCTCGACATGAAGCATCGGTGCAGAAACGGCAATGAGGTGTGGCGCATATTCAAGATTAAGCTGCCACGCCGGAGAGGTGTATTCAAGGTCGTTGTCGAAAGCAGGGAGCGCCAACCACAACGGGTCGAAAGCCATCAGGTCGTTTTCGTTTAACCGAAATACGCCGTTAGGGATGCTAGAGTCATTTTCGCCATTTAAAGCAAGCTGATAACGAACAGCGCCGGTTTCAAGTATCTGTCCATTAACTGCTAACTCGGGTAGTTGCCATTTATATTGTGGTGCATCTTCATCGGCGACGAAAGCAACTTGGAAGTTGAGTAGATTGGTAGTGTTAGAATCAGCGAGTGAAACGCTAATCGCTAAAGTCCCTGGGTAGTCAGCCGCTAAACCCTTGGGGCCATTGCCACGATATATATCATTAACGACCAAGTTGGAAGCAAGCCATATTTCAGGAATCACAAAACTATCCAGACACTTACGAGCGGCGTCAAGATTATTGGCAGGGGACTCCCAACTGATGACGACCATCGTGGTTTTATGAATCGCAATACGCTGCAAAACGATCGAGTCGCCGAAAGATATTTCGAAACCACCACCATCTAAAATGGAAAGCTTGCCGCGCCAATCCAGTATTTGCATGGACGGGTAGCTTTTCTTCAATGGTTGCCATTGACGATTGCGGATATCACTAAGAACCGAATCAAGGTAAACGCCGCTACTGGAGATATCGTAACGCGCAATCTTAACCGCTGCCAAGGGCTGTACACTCTTTGCGGTGTAAGACGCGTCGGCATTGACCATAAACTCGCCAAAATAATCTGGCAAATCGATGTCGAAATCTATGCTTTGCTGAAAGCTACATAGGGCGATTAAGCCAAGTAGGCGAAACATTTAAGCAGACTCGCGCTGATCGCCTTTGAGTTGCTCGAGAAGAGCCGTTATGTTTGAATTCTTAATCATCTCGCCAGTGATGACGAAGCGCATAGGCTTGCCAGCGTAATCAGGTAGGCTGAACATGAGGTCTTGCAAAGTATTTTCGACAATTGAGCGCAATGCGCGCACGCCGGTGTCGCGACTGTGCGCTTGGTGGGCGATTTCTTGCAGGGCTTCGGCGCTGAACTCGAGCTTGTGTCCGTCCATTGAGAAGTAAGCCTCGAATTGACGAATAATTGCATTCTTTGGCTCGGTAAGAATGTGCACCAAGTCCTCTTCATCGAGAGAGCATAAGTGAACATGAATCGGCAATCGCCCGACAAACTCTGGAATCAAACCATAGTCAACCAAGTCACGTGTCTCGAGCATAGGCACTAGACGATCGCGATCACGCTTGCTGTCGCCTGTAACTTTAACCGCGAGGTCATTTTCGCTTTCGTGGAAGCCAATTGCAGCTTCACCGACTCGCTTGCCAATGATGTCTTCGATGCCAGCGAAAGTACCACCAACAATGAACAAGATGCCCGAAGTATCAAACTGGATAAATTGTTGCTCAGGGTGCTTGCGTCCGCCTTGTGGTGGAACGTTGGCAACCGAGCCTTCGAGTATTTTGAGCAGTGACTGCTGAACACCTTCACCGGAAACGTCGCGAGTAATGCTGACGTTGGAGGTCGTACGCGCAATCTTGTCGATTTCGTCGATATAAATGATACCTTGCTTGGCAGTTTCTAAATCGAAATCACATGCTTGCAGCAACTTGAGCAAGATGTTCTCGACGTCTTCGCCGACATAACCCGCCTCGGTTAAAGTCGTAGCGTCGGCAATAGCAAATGGCACATTGAGGATTTTCGCCAAGGTGCGTGCTAACAATGTTTTGCCCGAACCGGTGGGGCCAACAAGTAGCACATTCGACTTCTCTAGCTCGACGTCGGCCCAATCGGGCGCCTGCTCGGTGCTTTCTTTGAGTTTCGCATCAGCTTGCAAGCGTTTGTAGTGATTATGGACTGCAACAGCCAACACTCGCTTGGCATCGTCTTGACCATAAACGTACTCGTTGAGCTTTTCAACAATCTCGCGAGGATTGAGGTATGAATCGACATTAAACCCAGGGCTTGGGGGCGCAGCATCTTGGATGCGCTTATCTTCTTCGTTGAGGATGCTATTGCAAATCTCAACGCAATCATTACAAATGTAAACCCCAGGAGGGCCTGCTATTAATGAGCTGACATCACCGCGTACTTTTTCGCAAAAAGTACATGATTCGCCGCGCGTATGGTCACTAGACTTAGTCATGCAAATATTATATCACAATATTTGCAATTAAAGAGCCTTAGATTACGGGCTTATGCACCAATAATCTTGTCAACTAAGCCGAAATCAACAGAGGCTTGAGCAGACATGAAATTGTCGCGATCACAGGCTTTTTTCATGACCTTGGCAGTTTTGCCAGAGTGCTTAGCAAGGATGCTCATCAACGTATCGTTGAGGTGTTCCATTTCTTTGTACTGGATGCCGACATCAACCGTTTGACCTTGAGCGCCACCGAGTACCTGGTGAATCATTACACGTGAGTTAGGCAAGATAGAACGTTTGCCAGCGGCGCCACCAGCCAACAAAACAGCACCCATTGATGCTGCTTGACCGATACATGTAGTTGCAACATCACACTCAATTAACTGCATGGTGTCGTAAATCGCCAAACCAGCAGTAACCGAACCGCCGGGTGAATTAATGTACATCTGAATGTCTTGCTGCTTATTTTGCTTCGCTAAAAACAATAGTTGAGCAACAATCACGTTTGCAACATCGTCGTTGACACCGGTGCCCATGAAGATAATTCTATCTTCGAGCAAACGACTGTAAAGGTCGTAAGTGCGCTCGCCGCGAGCAGTCTTTTCGATTACGTAAGGGACCGAGTAAGCCTCGGGTGTAGTAGTCTGCGAATTAGTCATGGGGTAAATCTAGCGTGATTACTTAACAGAATCAACGGCCTTAGCCTGATTTGCTTGAAGAACTTGTTCAACGATGTGACTACGAACCTTAGATTCGTGAATCTCAGAACGGAGATCATCGACCATGTTTTGCGCTTTGTAGAAGTCTTTGACCATCTTGATGTCCATGCCTTGCTGAGCAGCGATGCTGCGGTAAGCCATATCGAGATCCTTGCTGTTAATGCGGATTTTCTCTTGTTGGCCGAATTTGCGAACCACAAACCAGTTTTGTAGAGTCTTTTCAGAGTCTTCGCGGATTTTGTCACGCTGCTTATCGACTTCTTGTTGCGCGTCTTCTTCAGAAGCGCCTTGCTGCTGCATCTGCTGCATATGACGTTTTAGGGTTTGTTCAGCCTGCTCATCAACCATTGTTGTTGGCAGAGTGAACGGGTTCATGTCATAAACCGTGCCAAGAATTTCAACGGCTTGACGCTGGCGCTCTTTTTGCTCGTTGTCGAGCTTGATGCGCTCACCTAAGCGTTCGCTCAGAACTTCTTCTGACTCAAGGCCGAGAGCTTCAGCTACTTCAGAAGGAGCCGCCATACGTGCTTTTTGGATTTCTTCAACCGTAATCTTTGCACTGCCTGTTTTGCCAACCCAGTCGACATTCTGGAAACCTTCGTTAAATTCAACATCTAGTTCGAACTCACTACCCGCAGAAGTACCGGTAAGGGCTGCGTCGAACTTTTCGGGATCGGCGCCGTAAAGCGGTGAGCCCAGCACAAAGCGTAATCCTTCGTTGACGTCTAAACTATCGCCTTCGTAACTGTAAGTCAGATTAACTAAAGCACAGTGGTCTTCGTCGAGAGAACCATCTTCGATCACGTCGAATCGCTGATGGTTGCCTCCTAGTGCTTGTAGCGCTTCTTCTAGCTGCTCACTTGAAGCAGTAGCGTCTTCGCTAGTCACACTGATGTCACTGAATGCTGGCAACACCACTTCTGGCATCGTGTCGACGGTAAATTCGAAGCACACTTCTTTACCTTCTTCAACTTCGACAGCGTCGCCATCGATTTCGTGCATGCGCAAGACTTCGTTGCGTAATCCAACAGCTGCCAACGCGTCGTGTGAAACGTGTTCGAGCAAATGGCTCTTGGCGTGTTCGAGAAGCTCGTCACCAAACATGGTGCGCAAGACTGAAGCAGGTGCTTTCCCAGGGCGGAATCCGGGGATTTTTTGGCCACGCGCTGCGTCTTGGTATGCGTGGTTGATTTCTTCGGTAACGCGCTCGACAGGAACGGTTACACTGATTTTGTATTCACACGGGCCACTTTCGGTTTTAGCAGCTTCGATTGGATGGTTCTTTGACACTTTAATGAGTAGTATGGGTTAAAGATGGTCGCATATTGTCGCTTAGCGCAAGGCAATTGTCTAGTTGTCTAGGCTAAATAGCGCAATGAATCGATCGCGGTCGAGGTACGGCGCGAATTCACTGTATTTGCCGACTTCTTTGAGTTCAGGAATGGATAACCCTGAGTCATTGAGCCAATCAAAGGCAACAGATGGACGTTTTGCGCCGGCAGCAGCACGCGCGGCCCACACGAAATCATCGCGTTTCATACGCCTGCGCACCTGTTCGTTTTTCACGCCTTTAGTGTAGGCACGGTGGAAAACATGATAGGCGTCGGAGTGCAGTCCAAGCTCGACTTGCATCGTGCCTAGTTTGACGGCGTATGGCCATTGGCCGTCGTTGTCGCGATATTCTTGCTCTGGCTTGTCGAGCAAGAACTTTGTTCCTTTGTCATCATCGAGACGATGAAGGCTATAACCCACATCAATAGCCAAACGATGCAGAGGGTCAGACTTCAAAAATCGCTGGTATTTATTTTGGTAGCGTGACCACTTGTAGATCTTGGCTCCGGCCTCAAAAGCCAATATCGCAAGTCGGTTTATTTCGATAGCCTTTGGCTCAAGACCATCTCCAATGGATTCGCTGAGGAAATAAGGAGCTGTCTCAGGCAGCGGGTACGCGGCTAGCAAGGTGAGTAAGCCGATACGAAACTCCTTTGAAGTCACGGTGAAAGCCTCAGCAGCAATAAACAACTGGCTGTTGAAATTGCGCTCGGCCAAAATCCCGAAAATGGCACCCAGTTCGTTGACGTCAAAAGTCTGATAGTCAATCAACTTGGACATGTCAAAAATGTGGCGTTCGTCGCCGTATAGCAAAAATGCTTCAATAATGGATTGTAGTAAGCGTGGACTGCCGGTATTCAAAAAACGTTTGGCGTCAAGCTGGGTCGCTGGAGCACCGTATTTGATGATTGAGTATATGGACTGGTGGCGTTCGCTTGGTGGAAGCTTGTCCAGGAGCATCAACAGCTTGGCTGCCGAACTGTGATCAAGGACCGAATGAAGCAGCTGTAATACGCGTGAAGACTTGCCGGCGTTTTCGGTCGTGGACAGCATCGATTCGAGCGTCACAAACAACGCAGACTGGATTTCAGGCTGATAGGACCTTAACTGAGTCATCAAGTTGCGGTCTCCAGTCTCGATGAAGTCGGCGCCGTGAATAGCCCATGCAGCATTCGCGGCATCAATGCGAGCAGCGCTTTTCTGCACCAATACCTTACGCAAGCTTTCTAAGTCGTTTTGCGCAGACATGGTCGAGCACAGTGACAGCACCAACAAAGCAGCAACAAAGGTAGGGCGTATTATCATGTAGTGATGTAGAATACAGCAAGGTTGACAGTGAAACATGGTAGTTAATGAATTTGATGTAGTAGTAGTGGGTGGTGGCCACGCGGGCCTAGAAGCGGCGGCTGTTGCCGCGCGCCGTGGGCTAAATGTTGCATTAGTCAATCTCACCGCCGACTCGATAGGGCGTATGTCATGTAACCCGGCAATTGGCGGCATCGGCAAGGGTCAGCTCACCCGTGAAATCGATGCCTTGGGTGGTTTGATGGGACGTATCGCCGATCACGCAGGCATTCAGTTTCGCATGCTCAACACTTCGAAAGGGCGTGCTGTGCAGTCGCCACGAGCCCAATGTGACCGTGATGCCTACGAGCAATACGCGCAGAAACTTATTGCCGATATTGACAATATTTCGGTTGTCGTGGGCGAAGCATCTGATCTCGAGTTAAACGACGAGCGCCAGATTACGGCAGTCTTACTTGGGGATGGACGACGCTTGCAGTGCCAGGCGGCGATTCTCACCACCGGAACTTTTTTAGAAGGTGTGCTTCACCAAGGATTAGATAGCGTCGAAGGCGGACGGGTTGACGAGGGTGCTAGCCATCCACTCGGCGCAACTCTGCGTAAGTTGCAAGTGCCGGTCGCGCGACTCAAAACGGGCACTCCACCGCGAATTGCCTTAGATTCTGTCGATTTGTCGCAGTGTCAAGAGCAACCTGGCGACGAGATTCCTTCAGGGTTTTCATTTTTGACTGGCGATTTGTCCGAGCGCCCACAAATCAATTGTTGGCTCACTAAAACTACAGCGCGTACCCAAGAAATCGTGCGTCAAAATTTAGACAAGACGGCAATGTATTCCGGCAAGATCGAAGGCAAGGGGCCGCGTTACTGCCCATCGCTCGAAGATAAAGCTGTACGTTTCGCCGACCGTGATGAGCACACTATTTTTCTTGAGCCTGAAGCAGTGGGGTCAAATATTTTGTACGCCAATGGCATCAGCACTTCATTGCCCGCCGAGGTGCAATTAGAGTTTGTGCGTACCTGCATTGGTCTTGAAAATGCCGAGATACTGCAAGCAGGATATGCTGTCGAATACACGCATGTCGCGCCACGAAGTTTGCTGCCGACATTAGAGTATCGAGGCGCAAGCGGCTTGTATTTTGCTGGTCAGATTTGTGGTACTTCCGGATACGAAGAGGCGGCTGCACAGGGCCTCATAGCTGGATTGAACGCCGCTTTAGCTATTCAGCAGCAGCCCGCATTTGTACTACAAAGGCACCAGGCATATATCGGAGTACTCATCGACGACTTAGTTGTAAGTGACCCAAGTGAGCCGTACCGCATGTTTACTTCACGCGCCGAACATCGTTTATTGTTGCGTCAAGACAATGCTGACTTGCGTTTGACGCCACTGGCCCAACAGCTAGAGATAAGTTGCGAATTGCGTGATAAAATTTTCGCCCAACGTCAGCACAATTTGGCTACAGCACGTCAGGCTTTAAGTAGTAAGCCTTATCCCTTACAGGTGGCAAATAGTGGTGCGCGCAGCTTATTGGATATGTGCAAGCAACCCAAGTTCGTTGGCTGGCCAGCAATGTTTGAAATGCATCCGGATTTGCTTGAGTTAGACATTCCATTGCGTGATTGGCAAACCATCGAGGCCGATGTCTTATACGCCGGATATGCCCGTCGTCAGCAAGCATGGGTCGAGCGTGGTGCCGAACGTGAGGCGATGCAAATACCTGCCGACTTCGATTATTCGTCAGTGCAGGGTTTGCGTGCTGAAGCTCGATTATGCCTA
Organism: Planctomycetota bacterium; assembly: GCA_029941685.1. Classification (GTDB taxonomy): domain Bacteria; phylum Planctomycetota; class UBA1135; order UBA1135; family UBA1135; genus JAPKEZ01. The sequence goes on from JAPYTC010000018.1 coordinate 14,684, forward strand.
ATAGAAAGCCTGCCTACCACTATGGGACAGGCAGGCAGGATGGCAGGTGTTACCCCGGCCGATCTCGGAATCTTAGAGATCGCTTTGGTGCGTCGGCAGCGAGCCAGTAAGAATCTGGCAGATGTCTAAATAGCGCTGACGAGTCTGGATGATGATTGCGTCCGGAATATTCGGGCCCGGTGCTTGACGATTCCAGTCGGTAAGCGAGCGCAAGTAAGCACGCACAATTTCTTTGTCGAAGCTTGGTGGCTCTTGACCTTCAACGATGTCGTCGGCTGGCCAGTAACGAGAACAATCTGGCGTCATGACTTCGTCGATTAAAACTAGCTCACCATTGAGGCGACCAAATTCGAATTTGGTATCGGCAAGAATGATTCCTTTCGCGGCAGCGGCATCACTAGCCTCACCGAAAATCTTGAGCGCCATCTTGTGAATCTTGGCAGCTTCGTCGGCATCCCCAATTAACTCGATAGCTTGTAGCCAAGTTATCGGCTCGTCTTTTTCAGCCTTAGTAGTTGGTGTATGGACCACCTGTGGCAACTTAGATGAATTTTGCAAACCACTGGGTACTTCTATATCCCATAGTTTTCCGGTAGCTTGATACTCTCTGAAACCAGAGCCCGCGAGGTGGGCACGCAAAACGATTTCGACATTGACGCGGTCGGCTTCGTGAGTAAAGGTAAGGCGCCCAGAAAGTTGCTCGTGAAATTCTTGTGGCAGGTCAGGAACTTCAGCTGGATCGCAGGTGATGCGAGCAGCCGGCATCCAGTCTTTGAATTGGTCTAGCCAAAACTCGGTAATGTGCGTGAGAATCCGGCCGCGGTCGGGAATGGTTTGCTCCATGACCACATCGAATGCGCTGAGGCGATCCGTGGCTATCATCAGCATCTTATTCGAGTGGTTTGGGTGACGGTAAAGATCACGGACCTTGCCTACATAGAACAAATCCCAACCAGGGATTTCGAGACCGCCTTTGTAACCAGTGTCGTGAGAAGCAGAAGAAGCGCTTTGCATGAGAATATTTTAGCGTGGCCAATTAGAATATATCCATGCCAAACCCAACTGTTCTGTTGCCAGGATGCAAGTCTACAACGCAGCGCGCACTCATTTGTGCCGCTTTGGGCAGTACCGATGTGGTGCTAAGCGGTTTGTCAGTTGCCGATGATTGCGTTTTGCTTCGTGAAGGCCTGCAAGTTTTGGGCGTGCAGATGCGTAATATCGATAATTGCGGCAATTGGTTGGTTCAAGGCTGCGGTGGTGAGGTTCCGGTCAAAGAGGCCACCATCGACTGTAATGCTGGGGGTACCACCTT
>JAPYTC010000019.1 GCA_029941685.1 Planctomycetota bacterium
GCTTCCACTTACTCGATGGTTATTCAGCCCTTGAAAATGTCGAGCTCGGAATGTTGTTCGCAAAAGGGTCCTCGCAGTCTCAGCGCGCAACAGAACAGTTGAATAGGTTAGGCCTTGGACAGCACCTCCATCACCAGCCGCAGCAATTGTCGGCTGGACAGCAAGCACGCGTTGCTCTCGCCCGCGCGACCGTAAACAATCCCAAACTGATTCTTGCCGACGAACCTACGGGCGCACTTGACGCCGATTCGGCTCGCGAAGTCCTCGATTTATTGTTTGAGCAAAGCGATCGATTTAACGCCACTCTAATTTGTGTAACCCACGACGAAAAGTTTGCGGCTAATTTTGACCGCATTATTAACACCAGCGATTTTCGATGAACATTTCAAAAATAGTCGTCCGTAATGTAAAACGGCGTCGCTTAACCACTTTGCTGACCGCATCGTCTGTCGCCTTGGGCGTGGCCTTGTTTGTGGCAATCAGTGTTCTGCGCCAAGCTAGCGAACAAGGATTTCAGCGCACTGCCGCAATATGCGATACCATCGTCGGAGCCAAAGGCGATAGCTTGCAGCTTAGTTTGAACACCCTTTACCACATGGGGTATAGCGCCGGCAATATTTCCCTTGATAGTTTTAGCGAGATTAGCCAACTCGAGGGGGTTGCTTGGGCCGCGCCAGTTGCGCTTGGCGACAGTTACCGCGGCTACCGTATTGTGGGGATCAGTTCTGAGTTTTTTGACAACGCACAAATTGGTCAAGATACAAAAATAAGTTTTGCATCGGGGGAGGCATTCAGACATTCAGGCGAACAATTTATTGAAGAGCATGCCCACCTATTTGGCGAACAAGACCTTGGCCACGACCATCAAGAAGACGATGTCCATGAATCTTTTAAGGCGGTCATCGGTTCAGAAGTTGCAGCACGACTACATTTAAAAGTCGGCGATAACATTGTCCCAGCTCACGGCATAGAGAAAGCAACCGAAGAACATCAAGATGCAGCTAGTGAAATTGTCGGAATACTCGATGTAACTGGCACACCCATTGATCGCGCAATTTATATTCCGATTATTGCCTACTACTTAATGGAGGGGCATTCGAGCGAAGACGAAGGCGAATTTAGTGGAGCTCGTGATGCGCGCGGACTAAGCGCCATCATGCTTTCAACTAAAGCAGGGTATTATCGTCAGCAAATTTATCGCAATGTTAACAACCGACTTGACACAATGGCGGTGTTTCCTAGTATCGAAATGCGCAAGCTTTTTGAAATAATTGGCAACGGCGATTTAGTTCTTAGAATCATTAGTCTACTAGTTATTGTTGTTGCGCTAATCGGAGTACTGGTATCGCTGTACAACGCCATGGGCGCACGGCGTAAAGAGTTTGCAATTTTGCGCGCGCTAGGAGCTTCGCGCCAATCAATCATGATTATCGTCAGTCTCGAATCAGCCTTTATCGCCTTTGTGGGGGCAGCATTGGGCATTATTCTAGCCGGGATAGCTGTGGCCTTACTAGCCAGTCGGCTGCAAGATTTTAGCGGCGTAACATTAAACATTAGCGTAGGCATAAACGAACTCCTACTAATCACCGTCGTGACAGTTGCCGGTGCAATCGCGGGTCTTATTCCGGCGCTTGAAGCATACCGCACTGAAGCTGCCAAACAATTATCATCAAATGTATAAGTACATCTTACCGCTAGGCCTTTTAGCTTTTTTCGCCGCCTGTTCTGATGATGCGCCGCCACCAGAGAAGAAGGCTCCGTTGCGCGACAGGATGGAGTTGACCAAAGTGGAGGAGAAGGTGAGCTTCTGGTCAACCGCAAACACTCTTGAAGAAAGGCAAGAAAAAATAGAAGGGATCCTTGAAAAAAATGATCCGGTATTTGTTCTCGATATGCACGACATGGGCGGCTGGGAATTTGATGAGCTTCTTGAAGACCCATTCCCAAGTTACATTCGCGCGCTTGATGGTAAAGAAATAATTACCCGTGGTTTTATGATGCCAGACATCGATTTCGAGCATATCCAAAAGTTTCATTTGGTGCGAAGTTTATATAGCTGCTGCTTCGGCGCTCCACCACAATTGAATGAAGTTTTACGCGTTGAGTTAACCGATGCAGAGGGCATGGATTACACCTACAACACCATCGAAGTGCGCGGCATTCTCCGCGTGGTTTTTGAAATGGAAGATGGCCTGGTCGAAGACTTGTTGCGTCTTGAAAACGCGACTTACCGGGTGTTAGACTTCGAAGACCCGGGAGCACCTGTCGACTTTGATGCCGCAACTGGTTTTCAGGGTGTGGTGCCAGACGGCGACGTTTATTAACCAGGAGGCCACTGCATAGACCGGCCGCCAATTAAATGGAAATGGAGGTGGTCAACGGACTGTCCGCCTTCATCACCTTGATTGGTGACGACTCTAAACCCAGCAGTGAGTTTTTGTCGTTTTGCGAGTTTGGCACAAACCGCAAGGAGGTGTCCAACCAATGCAGGGTCTTTTGCGGTTGCTTCAGAAAGGTTGCGATAGGGATGTCGCGGGATAACCAAAATGTGAGTTGGCGCAACCGGAGAAATATCGTTAAAGGCCACGCAAACGTCGTCTTGGTGTAAAAAATCGGCTGGGATTTCTCCGGAAAGGATCTTTGAAAAAATTGTGTCGCCCATAATTATGCGCTACCTTGTTTGGTGATTTCCCGCCACTGTTCGGCGTTGAGAGCGACTGCTTCTTCGGCAAGTAACACCGGAATTCCGTCGCGAATCGGGTAACTAAGACGCGTTTCGGGATCCAACGACACTAACATCTGCTGATGAAGTACAAGCGGTTGTTTGCTTACTGGGCAGCGCAATGAGGGCAGCAGTTGGTCGAGGGCGTCACTAGTCATGGTTGTAGTGTAACTTTTCGGGAGAGGTTACAATGGGCACCTAGGAATTTAATGGTAGTAGACTCAATCCCTCGCGCTTACAAAAAAGCGATACTGGTTATTATGGACGTTGTTATTTTTGCGACGGCCATCTGGTTGGCTTTTGCCATACGTACCACCTCAACCATGCCGCAATTTAACGGCACCTATTTCAAGCTACTGTTAATTATCGTTGCGGTAAGAATTCCGGTGTTCGTTAAGCTGGGCCTGTATCGCTCTTTCCTTAGGTTCCCCAGCGAACGAGTTTGGTTAATTGCGGCACAAGGTATGGCGATATCAACGCTCTTTATCGGTGCAGCGCTTTATTTGGCGGACCTACAGGGAGAGCCGCGCTCGGTATTACTAATCGAACCATTTATATCGTTTTTCTTAGTGCTTTCTAGCCGTCAATTTTTGGGTAAACAGATATTTAAGATGTCCAGTGCTGTTGCCAAGCGTGAGCGAGTAATTATTTACGGCGCCGGGTTGGCAGGCATTCAGATGGCACATAGCATCCGCGTCATGGAAGGCTTAAAGGTTGTGTCTTTCATAGACGACGACCCCTCCAAATGGAACATGTTGATTGCCGATATCAAAGTTTATCCACCGTCGGCGATTGCCCGATTGGCAGAAAAACATAAGGTGCGGCGCGCAATAATTGCTGCGCCATCGTCGTCATCTGTCGATCGCCGAAAGATGGTCTTTAACCTACGCAAGGCCGGCTTAGAGTATGGAGAAATGCCAAACTTTTTAGACATTGTTAAAGGCAACATAAAAATAGAAGACTTATTCCACGTCAATGCTAATGACCTGCTGCGTCGTGAAACCGTAGAGCCCAACCGCGCTCTCCTGAAAGGCGTTGTGTCTGATACGGCGGTAATGATTACTGGCGCTGGGGGCTCGATAGGCTCAGAGCTAGCTCGACAAATTGCAGCCCTTGAGCCATCGTCCCTGGTGTTGTTTGACTCATCAGAGTTTGCGCTTTATTCCATCGATATGGAGGTCAGGCAAATGTACCCACAGTTGAAAGTCGTGCCAGTGCTTGGCTCGGTGCTTAACGAAAAATTAGTTCGCACATCGCTAGAGAAACACAAGATCACAACGGTTTATCATGCGGCAGCCTACAAACATGTTCCATTGGTTGAGGGCAACCCTATTGAGGGTGTGCGCAATAATGTGATGGGGACCAAAAGTGTTGCCGAGGCCTGCGCGGTTACCAACGTTAAAAAATTCGTGTTGGTTTCCACCGATAAGGCTGTGCGCCCAACCAATGTGATGGGCGCCTCGAAGCGCGTTGCTGAGCTCGCTTGTCAAGCAGTAGATAAGCAGGCGCAACAAATGCAAGTGGTAGACGGCGTTCTACCGGTGCCAACCAAATTTTGCGCAGTACGTTTCGGCAACGTTTTGGATAGCGCCGGTTCGGTTGTGCCGCTGTTCAGGAAGCAGATCGCAGAGGGTGGCCCACTTACAGTTACCCATAAAGACGTAACCCGCTACTTTATGACGATTCCAGAGGCCGCACAGCTAGTTATCCAAGCTAGCGCTATGAGTAACGGCGGCGAGGTGTTTTTACTCGATATGGGCGACCCCGTTAAAGTTTACGACCTTGCGCAGCGCATGATTGATTTAGCTACGCGCGAAAACGAGCGCGAAATAGAAATAACAATAACCGGGCTACGTCCAGGTGAAAAACTTTATGAGGAGTTGTTGGTTGACGTGAGTAGTTCTCAAGAAACGGCGCATAAGAAAATATATAAATCGCTTGAGGGTGGCCCGTCGCTAGAAATCGTTCATGAGCAACTACAGTTGCTAAGCACAGCGCTTAATGAACAAACCCTCGACGCAGTTCTTGATGTGTTGCAAGTACTGGTCGAAGGCTATGAAGAGAATAGTCGAGTGACTAATTAAGCTAAACGTTTAATAATGTGCCATCCGAAAGGAGAGCTGTCTTCGTGGTATTCTGCCACACCAACCTCGTTAATCTCTAGAGAGAATCCGACATCACCAAAGGCCGGAACCATTGCCGCGCGAGGATGTTCGATTGTGGCCTGCTTGGCATCGCCTCGCTCGCGTAGACCATCAACAAACTCTTGCATTGTTTTGTTAGCCTCATCTTCGCTGAGCTCACCTTCTTTGATTTGGGAATCTAGATCTTTGTGCTTCGCTTCTGCTTCAGCGTTTAGGGAGTCAACAAATTCTTGGAAGTTTTCACCATCAATACCGTTGTTTAGCAAGTTGTATACGCCAGGTGCCGGCTCGTCTTCGCGAATAGGGTCGTCAGAGAATTCGCGCACAAGTGCCGTGAAGTCGTCTTCGTTTTTGGCCCGCCCAAGCACCTCGGTCGCCAAAATCTGGGCGTTTTCTTTGCTACGCTTTGCCTGGACAGGAGTGGTGTCGAAAGAAACGAGGATGTGTTGAATTCTAATGCGGTCGAGGTTGCTCATGATGGCGCAAATTTTAGCCGAAATTACCCATTAGTGTGAGTATTTAGTCGATTTTCGCAAAACGATAAACAAAAACGCTGGACCACCAATTAAAGCAGTAATAATGCCTACTGGGATATCGCTTGAGCGTCCGAGAATCAATAAACTCCGGGATAGGGTATCGGCAAGCGCCAAAAACCCCGATCCAAGCAACCAACAAGCTGGAATCATGTGCCGGTGTGAATTACCAATAAATGGACGGAGCGCGTGGGGTACCACCAAGCCAATGAAGGCAATCGGTCCACATTGTGTAACAACCGCAGCGCATAACAGGCCACTCGTTGCCAATCCCACCGTGAGTAGTTTCGCAACGTTTACGCCACGCGCCCTGGCAACAGCGACGTCGAAAGAAAATTGGTCGAGGTCGTGGCGCTTTAACCAAATAAGCGACAAGCACAACAAAGAGATCACCCCGATGGTTATCGAGGAATCGAAGTCGGATGTTTCGATAGAGCCCATCAGCCAGTGCTCAAGTTTTGTCATGCGGTAAGGAGGGGCCAAGTGTCGCACAATCATCAGCGCAGCACCGAACACAAAATTGATAGTGATGCCCACGAGTAATATCCCGCTGTATCCGAGTCGTGTAGTGCCTAGCTTTATTATGAACAACAACGTAGATATTGCACAAATAAAACCTAAAAGTTGCGGTGCCCAAATTGTTGTGGATAATACCGGAAAGGCGAAGCAAATGAATGCACCAAAGCTGGCCGAGGATGCGACCCCAAGCGTGAACGGTGTCGCTAAATCGTTACGCAATAATGTTTGCATCAGCAGCCCGGATACCGCTAATGCGCCACCACTAAACCAAGCTAAAGTTACTCGTGGAAGCCTTAAACTATGTATTTGCGCACTATATTCAGCTACCCCAAAATGCGGAGCAAGCCACCAAGCCGCAGCCGACAAGACTGCAAGGACCAACAGTAATATCGATTTATTCATGCGCCGGAACCACTACCTGAAAGTTATTTAACTGGGACACAGAAACCGTGTTTCCAAAAATATGTTGTAAGTTGCTGGCCGTTATTACGTCTTGTGATTTACCGGACTGCATTATCTTTTTATCGTGCACAATGCTTATGCGGTCGGCATAACGACTAGCGATATTCCAGTCGTGGCATACAACAGCAATACCCAAGCCATCCGCGCAAAAAGTTTTAAGCAGCTCGAACAGTTCTACTTGGTGATGAATATCAAGTGATGAACTGGGCTCGTCGAGTAACAAGAACTCTGGCTGCTCAGCCAAGACAGAAGCAACGAGTACCCGCTGACGCTCGCCGCCAGATAGCTGAGACAGCCTGCGACAAGCAAGGTGATCTATATTTAGTTGTAACATTAATTTGTCGATATCACAATCGGTACCAAGCCGCGCCCCGAGCTCGATTACTTGCCACACGCTGAAGTCTTGGCTTGGGGAAACCGTTTGTGGCAAATAAGCCACCCGTGTGGTTGAATCGATAGATCCACTAGCGGGCGACAGCAGACGAGATAAGCATTGCAGCAAAGTGCTTTTACCACTGCCGTTAGCGCCAACGACGAAATGCAATTCACCGCCCACCAACTCGAAACAAAGGTTGTCAAGAATTAATTTCTCACCAGGGTAGGCGAAGCACAGGTGGTTAGCACGTAGGCTCATGAGCATATTTTGCCAACACCGCTTAAGTAATACAGCCGCGATGGTAAAATTTAGATTCATGAGCAACGACAACTCTAATCAGCTTCGCACTCGTATTTCAGAAGCGCAGTCCACTTTTGCCGCTCTCAACGACTCGTTCATTGAGGTAGTTGAAGATGCCGCCGCTTGCGCTATCGAGTCATTAAAAAACGGTGGAGCAATTTACTTCATCGGCAACGGCGGCAGTGCTGCAGACGCCCAACACTGGGCCGCCGAATTGGTCGGCCGATACTTGTGCGAACGCCAGCCATTAAACGCTCATGCCTTAACGACTAACTCGAGCACATACACGGCTTTGGTTAATGACTACCCACCCGAAGAGGTTTTTGAGAGACAAGTTTTGGCGCACGTCCGCGCGAATGATATTGTGTTTGCCATTTCAACTAGCGGGAATAGTGAAAACATATTGCGCGCAGTAAGTGCAGCTGCAAAAGTTGGTGCGCAAGTAGTTGGAGTTACCGGGAAAGATGGCGGCAAACTAGCGGCGCAATGTGAAATATGCTTCGTGGCACCAAGCAACGATACGCCACGTATTCAAGAAGCACACTTGTTCTTCGGCCACAACCTGTGCGAAATTATTGAACAGGCTTTTGTCTCTGAATAATATCAGACATCGCTCGCGCGGTTTTCACCATGTTGGGTCCAGGCATTAAAACCTGCGGGTTGAAAAGATTATAAATACGCCCACTGTCCACAGCATCAATATGCGGGAAGGTCACTTCCCAGATGTCTAGAGGAGGTTTTGAGGCCTCGGCAAAATGAAGCTCAAAAATTATTTGCGGATTTAACTCGGGCAATAACTCTTCTTGCAAATATATGTAGTCATCATCGTCGGTAAGAACGTTGGTGCCGCCGGCGGCCTCTAACAACTCGGTCAAAAAGCTTCGTTGGGCAGCAACTAATAGATCAGCAACCTGATTGCTTTTACGCCCTGCGACCAATAAACAACGTGGGCGCCATTCGTCATCCCCCAATGCTTGTAGTTGTTGGCCAAAGTCATTTATTAAGCTATTCGCCTTTTCGCTGCAATTAAACGCATCTCCCAACCATCGTATTTCTTGCCTCCAAGCATCTAGGCTATCGGTGGTAAACGACATAAAATATATACCGTTCTGCTGGCAATATTTTTCTAAGACAGCGTGACGCCCTTGGACAATAACAACATTCGGGTGCAGCTCGGAAATACGCTCAAGTGACGGTGACCCCAGTCCGCCGATGCGTGGCAAGTCAGAATAATCGGCAACCGCGCACCAATCAGAAACGCCGACAACGAGACTGCCCATTCCGAGCGCTTGAATGTTGGCGGCGGTCGATGGCGCAATAGTAATCACGCGCCAGCCTTCTTTAACCAATGTCGGTACCACGTCTTTTTGGCAAGCAGCGAAAAGAAGCGGGATTAAACAGAGTAGAGTGGAGTTGCGCACCTATATATTATGCATGTAATGGACATTGATTGCCTTGATAGTTTACGCGGATGTGGCGGTGCAGGTTTTCCCACCAGTTTTAAATGGAACGCGGTGCGTGACGCTAACGCAGACTTTGGCAAAGTTATTATTTGTAATGCTGACGAAGGTGAGCCAGGCACCTTTAAAGATGGTTGGTTATTCGATAATCATTGCGCGGCTGTAATTGACGGTATACGCCATGCTGCCGAATACGTTAATGCACAACGGGGTTTCATATATTTGCGCCCAGAGTATTCAGCCCAGCGCGAATTGATCTCCGCCGCAATACAGCAGATGGTCAGTGACAATAAACTCGCTCCACAATCAGGTCGTATTTTTCAAGCCAATGGCTTCCCCGGACGCCCTGCGCAATTAGACAATGGTGGCCTTAGCATTGTTGAGCTATCATCGCTAGATTGGTTTGTTGAACACGGGAGTCACGATTTAGTTGGAGAAACTCAGCAGTCCGGCGGTTTAGCGCACGACGCAATGCTCCAATATCCGTTACCACAAAACGAAGATATCGAGGCTGGGTTTTGCTTAGACATTTGTCTTGGCGGCGGCGCATATATTTGCGGTGAAGAAACCGCAATGATTGAAAGCATGGAGGGCAAGCGTCCTCAACCGCGGCACAAACCACCATTCCCTACAACGAACGGTCTTTGGGGTTTGCCAACATTAGTTAATAATGTCGAAACATTTTGGTGGGCCGAAAGAATGATAAGTGGCGAATGGCAACAAGATGCCGAACGGTTATTTTCTATTTCTGGAGCGGTGAACAAACCCGGAGTTTATCAGGCTCCAATTGGCATAACGGCAAGGCAATTAATAAACGATTATGCCGGCGGTGTAAAAGACGCCGCCGAAATAAGTTGTTGGATCCCGGGTGGTGCCGCAACAGGCGTGCTGCCGCCAACACTGCTCGATTGCGAAATGAGCACCGAAGTTTTGCGCGAACACGGAACCACTCTTGGCACAGCAGCGCTTGTAGTTTTTACAGAAGAGAGTGCACTAGAGGTTTCCACAAAGATAATGCAATTCTTTGCTCAAGAGTCATGTTCGCAGTGCACTCCATGTCGCATAGGTTGCGCCGAGTTTGCCGATTACTTGGCCGACGAAAAACACAACTGGCCACATCGCGGGTCCATCGACGATTGGCTGCAAGCGATGCAGTTGGGCTCTATTTGCGGACTAGGGTTTACCGCGCCACTCATTATTCACCAATTACAAAAACATTTTAACTTCGAGGTGCAGCATGCCAACTAACACCTTGACCATCAACGGCGAACAAGTTGCAGTGTTGCAAGGCGAATCGTTACTTGACGCCTGCGCAAAAATGGGCATCAGCCTTTTAACAGCATGTCACGATAATAGGCTCGAAGCGTATGGGGGCTGCCGCACCTGCTTGGTTGACTTAGACGGCGCACCGCGCCCAGTGCCAGCTTGTAAAACACTAACCAGTGCCGGCATGGTCGTGAGTACATCCGGAGAGCAACTCGAGACCGTGCGTGCGACAATTGATGAAATGCTTGAGTGCATACCCGCAGCTGCATTAGAAACATGGACCGACGCCAACCGCTTTATTGGCTATGATCCGCAGCAATGTATTATGTGCGATCGGTGTGTGCGCTATTGTGATGAAATTATGCAATGTAACGCGCTCGAACATGTTGGCCAGGGTGTCGATGCGTTTATTCAGCCAACGCAGGGCGACTCGTTTTTAGATACGAGTTGCGAATTGTGTGGTGGTTGCATTGGCACTTGTCCGACCGATGCGCTGTATAGCAAACAAAGTTTAAAAGTTTTTAATGAACAAAGTGATGCGGTGTTATCTAGCACACGCACGGTATGCAATTATTGCGGCGTTGGTTGCGTTATTGACATAGAATCACAGGGTAATAACGTTATTGACATTGATGCGCAAACCGGAGTTGGCCCTAACGACGGTCACCTGTGCAGCAAAGGGCGTTTTGCATGGCAGTTCATCAACCATCCACAGCGTCTAACCAAACCATTGGTGCGCAATACCGAAAGTGGCGAGCTAGAAGAAACGTCGTGGCAAAATGCCTTATCTATCGCCGCGACGAAGATGTTGGACATCAAGCAGCGGCACGGTGCCGACAGTCTCGCGTTTTTAGCATCATCGCGTTGCACCAATGAAGACGTCTATGCTTTACAGAAGTTAGCGCGAGCAATTATTGGCACCAATAACGTTCACTCATGCGCAGCGACCTGACACGCTCCAACCGTTTATGGTCTGGTCAGATCGTTAGGCACGGGTGCAATGACAAACTCTATTGCCGAAATAGAACAAAGCGAATGCATGTTGGTGGTGGGCAGCAACACGACAGAAGCCCATCCGGTTTTAGCGCTGCGCATGAAGAAAGCTATGCGTGGCGGTGCAAAATTATTGGTTGTCGATCCTCGTAAAACATGGCTCGCCGAGCGTGCTGATGTGCACTTACAAATAAAACCTGGCACCGACATTCCGTTAATGAATGCTATCGCCAACGTAATCATTAGCGAAGACTTACATAATAAACAATACGTCGAGTCTCTAACCGAAGGCTTTGATGAAATGAAGCTGGCCGCCGCTGAGTGGCCGGTTGAACGTGCTGCAGCAACATGTGAGGTTGATGCGGGCGATATCCGCAAAGCCGCGCGCCTCTACGCGGCATACAAACACGCCGGAATATATTACACGCTTGGGATAACCGAACATGTTTGCGGGGTTGATAATGTACGTAGTTTGTCAAACCTAGCGCTAATAACCGGTCACCTTGGTTATGAAGCTACGGGTGTTAACCCATTGCGTGGTCAAAACAATGTGCAGGGCTGCAATGACATGGGCAATAATCCGGTGTATTTACCAGGTTATCAAGAAGTCGCCGATGGCGCGGCCAGAGAAAAGTTTTCTGCAGCTTGGGGACAACAGGTTTCTGAAATACCCGGGCGTCGCCTTGACCAAATGCTTGACGGACTACACGATGAGAGCATCAAGGCTTTTTTTGTTATGGGCGAAGACCCCATTGTTTCAGAGCCGAACGTTGAACATGTACACGTTGGATTCAAAAAACTAGAGTTGCTGATTAGCCAAGATATTTTCTTGAACGAAACCGCCAAGATTTACGCTGATGTTGTTTTCCCAGCGACGTGCTTCGCCGAAAAAGAGGGCACTTTCACCAACTCCGAACGTAGAGTGCAGCGAGTGCGCAAGGCAGTAGACGCGCCTGGTGAGGCTCGCACCGATTTACAAATAATTTTCGATCTCGCAAAAGAGCTCGGGCACGATTGGGGCAAAGCGCAGCCGTCCAAAGTTTGGGATGAGTTTGCTAGACTGTCACCAAATTTTTCGGGGATTAATTACGCCCGCATCGAAGAAAGCGGAATTCAGTGGCCATGCCCTGATGTGTCCCACCCAGGCACAAAGTTTTTACATGAAGGCGCACCCATTCGTGGCAAAGGAAGACTTTACCCACTCGACCACATTAAGCCATGGGAAGAGGCCGACGACGACTATCCATTAACGCTCAGCACCGGCAGAACTCTCTACCATTACAATGCTGCAACGCAAACCTTGCGTAATGAGGGGCACCGCGAAAAACAGCCAAAGAGCTTTGTTGAGATTTCCGCAGAAGATGCTCGCGAGTTAAATATTGCAGATAAAGAAGAAATCGTCGTGCAGTCAAGGCGCGGAAGCATCGTTTCTTGGGCAAAAGTAAGTGAAAAAGTGAGAAAAGGCGTGATTTGGATGCCGATGCACTATGCTGAGGCCAGTGTTAACATCTTGACAGGCGACGGCAAAGATTTAAAGGTTGGCACGCCAGAGTACAAGCTTTGCGCAGTACGCTTACATAAACCGTAATTTTAACCGATAATTACCACCATGGGAATCGAAGGCATCATCGTTCTGCTTTTAGTCGCAGCAGTATTAGTTCTGCTAGTGTTTGAAAAAGTAGGTATAGACGCCATCGGCATTGGGCTTGTGGTTACGTTGATTTTACTTGGGTACATCATAAAAGCGTTTGATCCAAGTTTCGTGCCGGAAGAGGGTTTGCTCGGAGTAAACGACGCCCTTCAAATTTTTGGTAATCCTGCGGTGATTATGGTTGCCGCGCTGTATGTAATGGGAGAGGGCTTGACGCGAACAGGTGCCGTAGAGTTTTTCGCTGGATTGGTAATGAAGCTATCAGGTGGACGCGAGCGCCGCATGGTTTTATTCGTGGCCCTAACAGCGTGTCTTTGTTCGGCTTTCCTTAACAACACTGCTGTAGTGGTGGTGTTCATTCCGGTGCTAGTGGGCATGGCCAAAGAAACCGGTGTACCCATTACTCGCCTGCTGATTCCAATGGCGTTCGGTACTATTCTCGGCGGCATGACCACCCTAGTGGGAACATCGACTAACCTTTTGGTAAGCGGCATTGCGGTCGAATTTGGATACGAGCCAATTGGCATGTTCGAGATGGCCCCCGTAGGAGTCGTTTTGTCAGTGGTCGGAATTCTCTTTATTGCCGCATTCGCACGCTTTTTATTGCCGAACCGCCAATCACTTTCGGCGATGATGGCCGATAGTGGTCACCGCGAATATGTAACCGAGCTAACAATTAGTAGCGAATCACCACAACAAGGTAAAGATTACAACGAAATCTTCGCTAACCTAAAAGCCGAACTACTTTGCTTTGTGCGCGGCGAGGCCATGATGTCGCCACCCTACACAATCGAAAAAGTGCAAGCGGGGGATATCATCATGGTGCGTGGTACGGTTGATTGCATTGCCAACATGGAGGGTGACTTAAAGCTCGATCAACACAGCAACGGTGAGCGTCGCTCATTCAATCATAAGTCTATGCAGTTTTTCGAGGTAGCCATCGCGCCGCACTCACCACTGGTTGGCCGTAAGCTCGATGACTTACAATTATTCAACAACTTTGGCGCGCTACCCGTTGCCCTGTTACGCAATAACCATCACATCCGCGATCGTGTCACTGAGCGTAGAGTTAACGCCGGCGACTTAATTCTTGCAACCGGTGACGATCACGCTCAACAACGTCTGCGCGCTAGTTCCGACTATTATCTACTTACTGGAGCACACAAGTGGGTGGTCCTCCGCTCACGTGCTCGTCGAGCACTTGCGGTGGTTGTTGGCGTGATGGTCACGCTCACCCTTTGCTCGTTGGCGCCAGAAAACCTCAATCTTAAACAGTTGTTGCCGGTTATTGCGCTGATTGGTGCCGTGGCCATGGTTGGCTCAGGGTGCTTAACTGCACGTCGCGCATACCGCGCAATCGACTGGTCAATTTTGATCTTTATGATTGGCGCAATCAGCTTGGGCAAAGCCATGGAAAACACCGGGGTGGCTGAGCTTGTTGGCACGGGGTTAGTGCACGGCCTTAACGATTTCGGGCCTCATGCCGCACTTGGCGGGCTAACATTTTTAGCCGCATTTCTTTCTTCGCTGGTTTCTAATCAAGCGGTTGCTGTATTACTGGCACCCGTTGCAATAAACGCAGCGCGCACAATCGCTAGTGATGGCGGCATGGGCGAAGATCAAACTACTGCGGTGGTACGCGCGTTCATTCTGGCGATTGCGCTGGGGTCGTCGGTTTGTTTTGCTACTCCGGTCGGGCATCAATCCAACTTAATGATTTACGGACCAGGTGGCTATAAGTGGCGCGACTTTTTGAAGATAGGTATTCCGGTTTCCATCATCGCCTGGGTGGGGATCACCCTCGGTATTCCGTATGCCACCGGCGCTTGGTAAAGTTACATTTGAGCGTGCCATTGACGAAACGCTTTCTCGGTCAAGGTCGCGCGCATGTCGACATGCGATTTATCGCGCCAATCACGATTTAAATCTACGCCCAACAAGGTGTAATTGAGCCAGTAGTCCAGCTCGCCACGCGCTTGAATTTCGCGCATTACCACCGATTGCCTTAAAAGAGCAGCTGCCATATCGACCGAGTTTAATTTAAAAAACTCATTGTCGCTAGCATATTCGCTTGAACTACCATTTGCGCGGTGGGCGGCAACAATGCCATCGGCGTCGGCCTGAACATCGAGCCCGACTACGAAGCGCAGATCACCCCAATAAGCTCGTTTAATAGAAACCACCAAATCGTATTCGTTGTCAAGGCGTAAAATAACGTTGTTTAGTCCGAGGTCAAAATGTGCATTTTCGGCAGGGAAGCCCTTGGCGAGTGGCGAATTAGCCAAAAAATCGTTAGCCAATACCGCAGCCTCTTTGAGCGTGCTGTAAGCGAGGGCGTCTTGGCTACCAACATCGCTGTCGCGCAACTGGCTCAAATAAATGGGTTGGCTGGCGCAAGAGCTAAGCGTGGCAAGGGTTAGGGCGAATGCAAGGGTTTTCATGGTGCTATTTGGAAGACGATAGTATATAGTAATCATCTCGAAACCCTAACCCTTTCCTAGGGTTCAACCTATCACAATGAATCAAACACTCTCCACAGTTTTCATCCTAATAACCGGCTTCGCTGGCGGTTTATTGGGCTCCCTGCTTTTTGGTGGCGATACCGCTTCTCAATACGATATGTCGATTGAGGCAACCGATACAAGCGGTAACCAAAAATTGCAAGACGAAATCGATGCAATTCACTCTTCCAATGACAGCTTGCGTCACTCTTTCGACATGCAAGCTAATAGTATTGCTCAGCTCGAAGAGCGCCTCAACAACTTGCCAATGCCAGGCGAAGGCGGGCCAGCTGGGCTAGCTTTTGCTGACATGCCAACGGGTCAAGCATTCGAAGGGCAGGTAAATGCAGTTATTGAGCAACGTGAAGCACAACGCGCCACCGAGCGTCAAGAGCAACGCGCAGAACGCTCGGCCGACGCGCTAGAACGCAGGGTCGAGCGCCTTACCGAAGAGCTTGGGTTAAACCCACAGCAAGCAGGTCCGTTTGCCACAATTCTTGAGGATGCGACATCCAAGCGTAGCGAGTACTTCTCTGCAATACGCGAAAGTGGTTGGGAAAATATCGACCGTGACGAAATGCGCAGCACAATGGAAACAATGCGCGAAGACGAATACTCTCAACTAGAGGGCGTGCTCACTCCAGAGCAACTCACGCAATACCAAGAGTCTAGCGCCAATGATCGTGGCGGGTTTGGTGGCTCACGTGGCGGTGGCAGCACTCGCGGCGGTGGTAGCACTCGTGGTAACGAGTTTTAATTAGCGTCGAGTAACTCGACTACACGTTGAACCATGGATTCTGGGATTTCCCGGCATCCATGGTTCCTTGCTATATTGGCAGCATCTTCGGCGCTTAAGTTAAGATCAATCGCTTGGGCCAAAGCCCAGATGGCAGTAACGCGTGCCCCCGAACGGCAGTGCAGCAC
>JAPYTC010000020.1 GCA_029941685.1 Planctomycetota bacterium
AAGCGACGTAGGCTAATTCGTGATGCAAGGCGTAAACGAAAGCGACCACGCCGAGTAGATGGTGGATAATTAAATCTTTGCGCGAAGGGATGCCGTAACGCACTTTGCCCCAAACAAGCCACAACAAATCGGCAATAAAATGTCCCATGCAAACTAACATGCAAAAATATAAGTTGCGCTCTAAAATGCCTTCGCCGGTGTGGTGATAGATAAACGCACTCTTCCATTGCCCTAAGTCTGCGAATAAGCCGTAAAAGCCTATCACTGACAATATTACAGCTGCCACTCCGCGCGATAATTTCATCGCATGATTGAAATGTGTTTTCGGCAAGTTCAGAAACACTACGTGCAGAACTATGAAAAAAGCTACAAACTGTAAGTCGTTAAGGCTCATGTGTGCATTAAGATAAGGTATGCTCCCCCGTTCACCAAAACATTTAAGCATTTTTTGCGCAGTTGTCTTGTGTCTTTTGGGCACCACTGCAACTGCTCAGCAGCAAAATTGGTACCAAGAAAACGCTGAAAAGGTTAACCCAACGACTGATGGCTGGCCTAGTGAAGCTCTACATGATGCGGCAAAGGACCAGCTAGAACTATTATTCAAAGCCAGCTATCATGCTGATGAAATGCCTAGCGATGTATTTGCGCGCGACTTTGCCGGAACTGCGTTGATAACTTCGCACACAAAGACTTCATACCAGCAGCAAGATATGACCATCATCGACAGCGTAGATGTCGAGTCACAGCCACTGCTTAACGCTAGCGACTGGTATTCTGCTTCAACTGTTGCGGGTGATTACTTCAACACCTTCTTCAAAATCGTTAGTGTTGACTTAGAATCTGATGATTATTTCCGAACCGCAGTAATGGTTCACGCACCGTTTGGCAAGGCGCCTTTCTTGAATCAGATCAACCAAGAGTTTTCCGCTACCTGGTACTATCCTGTCGACAAAGATGGCGCCCCGTTACTGCGCAGCGTCAAGCTTGAAAGCTATCAACTCGTTTCAACAGCAAAGCCCTTGTTTGATGATGTGTCGGCAGCTGTATTTTCATCAGTGCCACGTTATCGACAAGAATTAATGTACGGCGTCGACAAGTACATAAACAAAACCGACCGCATCATTGGCAATAGCTTAATAGGCTCACAGGGTATTGCTCTTGGCGACGTTAACGGCGACGGGCTTGATGATATTTATTTAGCACAACAAGGCGGACTAGCAAACCGTTTGCTCTTGCACCAGGCCGACGGTAGCGTTATTGATAATGCCGCCAACGCCGGTGTCGATTTTTTAGACAACACTCGCGGAGTTTTACTGTGCGACTTTGACAACGACGGCGACCAAGATTTAGCAGTCGCTATTGGCGCAAACATTTTGATTGCCTACAATAATGGCAACGGAATATTCGTCGAGCGCACTGCCCTACGCATGACCGATCCTGCTGACATTTATTCAATAACTGCTGGCGACCCTGACAACGATGGCGACCTAGATATTTACGCCTGTCGCTATGTACTTGGTGGAATCATGGGTGGAGTACCAACGCCTTACCATGATGCTGACAACGGAGCGTCCAACTTTTTCTGGCGCAACGATGGCGACATGACATGGACGGAATCGGCAGCTGCAGTCGGCTTAGACCACAATAACAGCAAATTCAGTATGGCTGCCGTTTGGCACGACTTAGATGACGATGGCGATTTGGACTTGTATGTGTCAAACGATTTTGGGCGCAACAATCTCTATATAAACGATGGTGAAGGTCACTTCACCGATCAAGCTATTGCACTCGGTGCTGATGACATCGGCGCGGCGATGGGTATTAGCATTAGTGATTACGACATGGATGGAGACAGTGATATTTTAGTCACTAACATGTTCAGTGCTGCCGGAAGACGGGTTGCTACTCAAGCAAATCGTTTCATGGAAGGGCAAGCACAAGAAGTCCACAAGGATTATGTGCGACATGCGCGCGGCAATACTCTACTGGTAAATAACAACGGCAAGTTCGTTGATGAAACAGAGATGTCACACATGACTGTCGGTGGCTGGGGCTGGGGCGCCAGTTTTCTTGACTTTAACAACGATGGTTATGCCGACATCTATTCACCGAATGGTTTTGTCACTAGTGAAAAAAGTAAAGACTTGTGAAGTTTTTTTTGGCGACGCGTGACGTCGCAATCTCCTGCCACTGCCAAAGATGACGTTAGCGATGATTACAAAAACGCTTGGGCTAGCTTAATGATGTTGGTGCGTAATGAAGGCTTGTCCTGGTCAGGCCGAGAGCGTAATCGAGTTTTCTTGTCAATCAACGCGGAAAAATTTGCCGATATCTCAGCGACTACCACAACCGATTTCCCAGAAGACGGTCGCTCGATTGCCAAATGCGATTGGAATAACGAT
Organism: Planctomycetota bacterium; assembly: GCA_029941685.1. Lineage (GTDB taxonomy): Bacteria > Planctomycetota > UBA1135 > UBA1135 > UBA1135 > JAPKEZ01. Next base: position 2,403 of record JAPYTC010000020.1, read on the forward strand.
GGCGCCGTCGATTTGATTTTGCGCAACCGCAACGCCCCGCGCTTGCGCGTATTACAAAACAATCTGCGGCACAACAATTGGTTACAAGTGCGTTTAGTTGGCAATGGCAATACGGTCAATCGTGATGCAATTGGTGCTAAAGTTGTTGCCACCATTGGAACAACGAAGCATGTGCAAATTATGGTTGCAGGTGACGGCTACCTAAATCAGTCGTCAAAAACTCTTTACTTCGGTTTAGCTGATTCAAAATTGATCGACAAGCTAGCCGTCACTTGGCCGGATGGCACCCAACACGAATTCGACAACATCGCCTGCAACCAGCAAATCACCGTGACTCAAGATGTGGGTATTTATATCCATTACTCGACGGCCATCAAATTAGCCGCAGCTGAATGGAATGCTGTCAGTGACAAAGATATCTGGCGTATTCCACTCGTGAGTCGCTTGCCAGTAGCCGAATTACCCATTCCGTCTGCATCTCAGCCCAAACGGAAGCTAAGCGATTTGTCAGGACGCCCTGTGCTGCTCAACTTCTGGTCTCCAACCTGTGCGGCGTGTTTGGAGGAACTTGAAGAGCTCTCTCAGGCCAAAAAGAAACTAGGCCGATTCAATCTGCAAATTGTGCCGATGCTCACTGATGAATCCGGCCCGTCGGCATTAGCGGATAAATTCATGCAATCCTTCGGCCTTGAAAGGCACGCGGGCATTGCATCTGAAGAAGTCATCCAAACTATGCAAGTGATTGTTAATGAGGTGCTTGGGGCAGATACCACTACACCGTTGCCATTTAGCTTGCTGATTGATTCGAGAGGCGATTTAGTTGAAATTTACTTCGGAAAACTACAGATTCAGGGGCTTTTACGTGATTTGCGCCTACAAGAGTCGCTTAGTACGAATACACCCGATTTGAGCCCATTGTCATTTGGCTCACGCTTGGCTTTTAGCGACCGCTCGTTTAGCTCGCTAGCAGCTGAATTCTCCAAACTAGGCTTTGACTCATTGGCGAAATACTACCTACAGTTTGAGGGTCGCTTCGGGCCAGCACGAAAATGATTTTTTGCTTGACCAATTTGTAGGGTTTCTCTACTATATCCGACCGTTTTCGCCCCTATCTCTGTTTCATTTCGGGGTGCACAATAAATCAAAACATGGCTACATACACAGGCCCTAAAGTTCGTTTGTCCCGTCAGCTTGGCGTGGCAATTTCTGACAACCCTAAGCACCTCAACTCACGTCGCCTAGATACCCCTCCGGGTGGTTCAGCTAAGCGTATGCGTCGTCTCTCTGACTATGGTGTGCGTTTGCGCGAAAAGCAAAAGTTACGTTACTACTACAACGTACAAGAGAAACAATTTCGCAAATACATGAAAGAGGCTACACGCCGCAAGGGTAACACCGGTGACAACCTCATCGAAATTCTCGAGCGTCGCCTCGACAACGTATGCCGCCGCCTAAACTTTGGCCGCAGTATTTGGCAAGCACGTCAAGCAGTTAACCACGGTCACATTAAAGTAAACGGCCGCCGTGTTGATATTCCTTCTTACCAAGTTCGTCCAGGCGACGTAATCACTGTTGCCGACAAGTCAATAGACTTTATCGGTCGCTCAGTAGAGCTTGCAGAAAACTCTCCAACTTTCGAGTGGATGACCTTTGACGGCGCGAATTTAACTTGCACAATCACCGACATGCCTAAGGGCGCACAACATCCTTTCGATGTTCACCTCGGTATGATTGTTGAATTCTACTCATCGTAAAGTTAACATAAGATAGCGATGGCCGAGCGAGAGATGGTCATCGTTGGCGTCTAACGCCCCTTTCCGCTGCAAACCTGCCTTTACCGGTAGGTTTGCTTTTTTTATCGCCACTTGTCGTTGTTGAGATCGTCTGGCAGGTCAGGCTTGTCTTGCGCCTTTTCGGAAGCCTCCTTGAATAAATCTTCCAATTCGTTTTTGCGCTTTTTTTCAGCAGCCAAAGCATCCCCAAAGTTGATACCTGAAGATTGGTCTTTTTTGCCATGGCTGATGATTGCCCCGGTTTCGCGATCGATTCGCATCTCAACATCGCAATCTGGGCACCTCACATATAAGTCTTTTTTCATTATTTTATTTTTTTTGGTTTTTTTGGGAACCTTTATCGATTTGTGCCCTCTTAATAGTGAAGCAAGTAAGTTTTATTGTCGCATTTAATCCAGGGGGCTGATAATGAGACACTTGCTTCATTCAAATCAAGCCGCAACTTCATCCCCTCAAAGATAAAGTTTAGGAACACGTGCAAGGTACCGCATTACAATACGGACAACCTTGTGCGTATTTTTTTTTGGCCACATCTTCGAGACTTATTCCTTTCATCGAAGCCAGAGTTACCAACCACGCTAGCACATCGGCGAATTCTTCTTCGAGGTTTTCGCGATCATCGTCGCGACGGATGGCACGTGTTAACTCACCAATCTCTTCGGCAAACCACATGAAGGTTCCTTCGATGCCACGTTGACTATCTTTCTTGAAGTAAATATCTTCAATCTGTTTCTGAAATTCGCTTATCTTCATTTTTTACTACGGATTAATACAAACCCAAGATCTGGATGAGTGTTGTGGTCAAGATACTTGAGCAATCTATCTTGCATGACTTCCAAGCCTTCTTCGATGGCGATTTTCGCCAAACTATAAACACCTTTCTCGCCAAGAGCTTTGCCTGCAGAGTTTTCGCAAGCGGCTGCGCTTGGGCTGTACATGAACAACGCGTCACCTACTTTTAATTGCAACTGCAAGGTTTCGATAGAGTTCCTGAATATCGGTCCGGCATCAAAACCTAAGGCAATCCCATTGGGTTGCAAGGTGCGCATCTCTCCTGATTCGGCATCGAAACGTACCGCAGGAGATTGGTGACCAGCTGAAACAATCTCAGCCTCGCCACTTTGAGGATTAAAACGTGTCGCCATTATGGTGCAGTACATGCCTTTAGCTAAATCGCGATGCAATGCAAAGTTGGCCTTGTCGATCGATTCGGCAAGCGCCATGCCCCCCAACAGCCGCACGCGTAAGTAAGAACGGGTCATCGTCATGATTAAGGCGCCTGCCAAACCACTCATGGATGGTGTACCGACCCAGGCTGTAGTGAAACCATTTTCCTCTTCGTACATGGCATCGACAAAATCTCCGGTGCCCGGACCTTCGGCCTCGAGCACAAATGAGGATACTTGCCAACCGTTGACCACCGGAATATCCATAGGCTTGAGACGGCGTTGTACATCGCGCAAGTTGGCAGTTTCAGATAACGAGTCAGCTAACTCTTGCGCTTGCTCCTGACTTTCAACCAAGTCGTCGACCATGCGTTCAACCGCAGTAGCAAGGTGGGCAACTTCGCCGACAGCATTTTCGGCACCGATGCGCGTGTCAAGGCGTCCGCGCGAAATAGCTAGTACGTCTTCGACCATTTCGTTTAATGGGGTAGTGATGCGCCGAGCCGTCAAAGAGGCCATGATGACTACGATAAGCACAAATGCGCCAAACACTAACACCACTAACGAAATTATTTTTGCCGACGCAGACGCCATACTGTCTATCGGCGCGAAGAATTCTTCTGAAATTGAGTTCGGGCCACCCTTATTGGCAGGTGAAGCTAAGAAAACCCTAGTGTCTTGGGTTTCACCGTTAACAATCACTTTGCCATCGCCAACTTGAACTACTGCATCGGACTGCGACAGGTGGCGCGTCATTAATAAGTCACCGGTGCGCTCGGCACTTTGCGAGCGCAGCAAGGCCGTTTCTGAAGCCATTTCAACTTGGGCATCAGTGGCGATTGTTCCACCGATTTCATCAATACCATTAAGTAGTAAAAACGTGGCGGCGATTGCAACAACACTAGCGACCAAGCCAAGGCCAAGAGTGAAGCGGCTGGCGATGCCCATTCCGGGCTTGCGACGAACGTAGTCTTCTGTCATTAAGCGATATAGTTGGTGTAGAGGAACAAGGCGATAGCGGCGTAAATGCCGGCAACGACATCGTCGAGAATAATCCCCCATCCACCAGGAACTTTTTCGAGCTGACGTGCAGGAGCTGGTTTGACAATGTCAAAAAATCGGAATAATAAAAACCCTACGACCAAGTTAATCGTTAGGTGTTGCGTTGGATCGATGAAGGCGACCGTTACCATGAAGCCGATGACTTCGTCAAGCACGTATTGTCCAGGATCTTTGCGTTGCCATTTTTGTTCAGCCCACTTGCCGAGCGGTGCGCCGACTAAAGTGAAAATCACTGCAGCGGACAAACAGGCGACCATGTAATTCGCTGGCAAGTACATAGCGAAAATAAGGGCAAGAGCGACTCCGCCCAAGGTACCAAAAGTACCCGAAGCGACTGGCGCATAGCCCAAACCGAAACAAGTTAAGTATGCTTCAATGAGGCGGTCTTTAACAGAGGACATGCCCTAGCTTAACTTCTCGAGCATAGAATAAGCCATCAGCAATGTGCGCTGTTCTCCGGTTTCGGTAAATTCAACAATGATGCGCGCGTTGGCTCCGGTACCCTGAATGCGCTCAACGTAGCCGTCGCCAAATACCGGATGGCGAACTTCATCGCCGACGACAATTTCTGTGTCTTCGCCGTCGTCGTTATTATTTAAAAGTGTGCTGCTGCGCGTCGGGAAGCTGCAAACGTCTTCGAGCTGCGCTTGGAATGCAGTTTCTGGCAACACTTCTTCCGGTATCTCTTGCAAAAAGCGTGACGGCGAAGTTGGGCCAGGCGCGCCGGTGCGATATCTAACCTTAGCGTGCGTCAACATGATTTCTTTTCGTGCGCGAGTTAAAGCCACGTAAAACAACCGACGCTCTTCTTCAAGGCCCTTAGGATCTTCGAAAGATCGCGCATGTGGAAACAAACCCTCTTCGTTGCCGACGACCGCGACCTTATCAAACTCGAGACCTTTAGCTGAATGGATGGTCATCAAGGAAACCTTTTCTGCTTCAGTGTCCCAGCGGTTGGTGTCGGTCAGCAATGAAATCTCTTGCAAGAAACCATGTATGCCACCCTCTTCGCGCCCGTCATATTCAGCGGAGAATGCGAGTAGCTCGTCGATGTTGGCTAAACGGTCGACGTCTTCGGTGGCTTCGAGCTTGTCGGCATACCGGCGGTAACCAGTGCGCTCAACAATGTTGCGTAAGGTGATTTCGGCAGAGGTCTTTTGCTGACTAATGTTGTCGTAAATTGACAAAAACTTAAGAATTCCTTTTTTCGCCGTGCCGCGAATCGCCGCGCGCACTTCATCACGCTTGATTGTAGTAAGCATCGGCTCGTTGTTGGCGTTTGCTTGCGCGTGCAAGCGCGCAATGGAAGTGCCTCCAATGCCGCGTGGCGGTACGTTTACGATGCGATCAAAGGCCACATCGTCGCGTGGGTTAACGACCAATCGCGCAAACGCAATCAAATCTTTAATCTCTTTACGCTCAAAAAAGCTCAACCCGCCAATCATCTGATACGGAATCTGCAAACGCGTAAAAGCCTGCTCGAGCGAACGCGAACAAGAGTTGGTGCGATAGAACACCGCAATCTCTTGGGCCGAAGTACCCTCTTCAACCCAGCGTGCAATTTGCATGGCCACCTTATCGGCCTCGCGCTCTTCGTCGTAAGCGTCGACTAGCAAAATCGGCGCGCCATCTTCTTGCTCGGTAACCAAACCCTTTTCGTAACGCTCTTCATTTTGCTCGATGACATTTTGCGCCGCCTTAAGAATATTAGCTACCGAACGATAGTTTTGCTCGAGCCGTACAATTTTAGCATTCGGAAAATCGCGTTCGAAATTCAGGATGTTGGAGATATCCGCGCCACGCCAGCGGTAAATGGATTGGTCTGGATCGCCACACACCGCCAAATTTTTAGTGGCACGCGACAACATACTAACCATTTCGAACTGCACTTGGTTGGTGTCTTGGTATTCATCGACCAAGATGTGCTCGAAGCGATTCACCCACCGCGGACTTGGCTGTTGCTCGTCATATTTCAACAACTGCAAACCCTTCCACAATAAGTCATCGAAATCTAAGGAGTCTTGCTGCGCCAACGCGTGTTCGTACTTGCCGTAAATCTGCGCGCATATTTCTGCCTCGCGGCCATAAACCGGTTCGTCATTCAAATCGGCAGGCGACATGCGGTTTTGCTTCCAGGTCGAAATGATCTGCTCGAATTTACGCGGCCGATATATCTGCGGATCGAATCCGGCTTCTTTAATTAATCGTCGTAACAATTTGCGCCGGTCATCGACATCAATAATCGAAAAATTTGCAGTGCGTCCGATAGGTTCGGGTTGCATTTTTAACATGCGCGCACAAATACCGTGAAAAGTGCCGACCCACATACCCGTGTGCGGCACAAAAGCAGCGATGCGGTTTTTCATTTCTTGCGCGGCCTTATTAGTAAAGGTAATCGCCAATATTCGCGATGGTGGCACACGACGCTCGGTAACCAAATGCGCCACGCGGCGCGTGATTGTGCGCGTCTTGCCCGTGCCCGCACCAGCCAATATCAGCAATGGGCCACTCTCATGCTCAACAGCTTCGTGCTGAGCTTGATTTAGCTTTGAGAGGAGGTCACTGTCTTGCATGATGCTATATGATGACGTCGAGCAAGCCCATGAGCGACCCCCTTCCTTCAATCTTCGGAATTGGCCTCGACTTAGTCGACATTCCGCGCCTCGCAAAGTCCATCGAACAAGGTGGGCAGGCATTTCTTGATCGCATCTTCACACCACACGAGCAAGAGTATTGCAGTAACCACAGCCGTCCAAATGAACATTATGCCGCGCGATGGGCAGCCAAAGAGGCGGCGATGAAAGCTTTGGGCACCGGTTGGTCGGGCGGCGTAGCATTTACCGATTTCGAAGTGATTAACGACAGCGATGGACGTCCGCATTTAGAGGTGACAGGCGTTGCTGCCGAGCGCTCGCGTGAACAGGACATTATCGAATGGCAGTTGTCGTTGTCACATACCGGGTCGACCGCTGGAGCAGTGGCGCAGGCTATTAGCGTCCGCCCTGGCGCATAAGTTCGATTACGCGCGGCGCCTTTAAGCCATCTAAGGCCTTTGCCACAGACTTACCTTCTTCGCTCGGAGCCGTGGATTGTTTTTGCATTTTGTTACGTAAGGACTTCAGCTCTTTCTCAGCCATTTCCCATTCGTGACTTTCGGCAAGCGCACACAAATACACATCACTCGCACGGATGTATTCGACACTCGACAATGCGCGCTTGCGCCACAACTTTGCCGCGCGAATCGCAGTTTCATATTCTTTCAAGGTTAAATTAAGTTTTGCCAACCAAGATTGGCCGCGCACTTGATAGCTTAAGCTTCCTTTATGATGCGCGGCCGCCAAACTGTAATAGCTCAAACTAGGGTCATACTGTTTAGCACGCCGACAAAGATGCCCCAACTCAAGCAAGGCGCGAATATAAAAATCGCTATCATCGGGCGCCACCTCGAGCACATCTTCAAAGCAGCCACGTGCAGCACCACTTTCACCAAGCGAGCGTAAAATTTCTCCGCGACGAAAGCACGCCTCTTCGACATAAGGATGCGCATCTGGCCAATATCGCTTAACTTCAGCGTAGGCATCGGCGGTGACGCGCTTTTGTACGGCCTTAGCGATGCCCTCTAAGCCGATGCAGCGACTCTTCTGCACTTTGGCTTGGACGAACTGTAGTTCGGCAGTGGCGGCCTGCTGTAACGCGCACAAACCAATTATTGCGGCTGCAATCATTTGCCCGCCACCTCTATTTCTATTTGTTCACGCAGCCGATGACGCGCGCGAAACATGCGCCCTTTCGATGCACTAAGCGATATACCTTCGTTACAAGAAAACTCTTTGAAAGATTTACCATGACGGTAATAACCATTCAGGTACTGGCGATCTAAGCACCCTAATTTTGAAACAGCACGCGGCATCATTGCCAACACTTCGCACTGCGATACTTCACTATTGCCGATACGGCACACCGCGCCGTCGTCGTCTTCTAAAGAGTTGGGGTCTGCCTCATTGTCGCCCCAATCGTGCCCAACGCAATGATGGCGTTTTGAGCGTCCCTCGTCGGCGATTAAATTGCGCAACACATGAAACAACCAGGCGCGCGTGTTTTCTACCGTCTTACCGAGATTAATTGTTGCGAAATATCGCGTCAATGCCTCTTGCGCAAGGTCTTCTGCAAGATTCTTGTCATGCGTTTTCTTTATGCAATAACCAATCAGCTGCAAACGCAGACTGATGTAATTAGGGGTAGTCGTTTCCATTGGGTGAGTTAAAGTCATCACAGCGATGACGGTTTCACCAATGAAAAATACTATTGTTGATATCATTGAAAAAAGCGCATCAAACGATGCGCTTTTCAACAGAGATTAACTTATCAATGTGGATTACTTAAGGTTAAGCTCTTTGAATAACTTTGCCTTGTAGGTTGAGCCTGGGAAAAGTCTGTTGAGACGGCTGGCGACTTTCTTTGCCGAACCAGAATCACCAATGCGCTTTAACGCGTCGCCAGCAAAAAACATAGCGCGCGGTACAAACTCGACGTGCTCGCGATAAACACTTGCGACGGTTAAAAAGTCAAGAATCGCATTTTCAAGTAAAGGCTTTTGGTCGTCTAATGAGTCCATTGCCAATGCTTGGCGGTATGAACAGTCGCCCATACCAGAAATTGCAGAAGCTAAAACAGCTTCGGTACTAGTTTCGTCTTCAAGGATTGCCGTGAAGAAGTTGTAGGCCTTTTCGTATTCTTTACCCTCAACCATCGCATGACCAACCTCGACGCGAGCACGCGCAGCAACAGTTGGGAAAGCTTCTCCGTTCTTTTCGGCAAGACCCTGAAGAGCGCGCTGCTTTGCTGAGGCGCTTAACTTTGAATCAAGCAACACCAAGCCTAGCTCAGCTTCGTTTTCCCAGCGACGTGAAAGCGACATGGAAGCCACATCACTATCAAGTTGGGCGTAAACCGCTTTGGCACCAGCCAAGTCGCCCATGTTTTTAAGAGCGCTTGCTTTCATGAGCAGAGCAGGAGCATAAAAGAATGTATCAGGGACCGCAGCAATCAGCTCGTCGGCTTTACCGGCAACAGCCTCAGACTGCGCTAAGGAGTAAAGGCAACGCATCTCACGAAAACGCGCGTGTTGATTGACCCAAGCATAAGTTGAACGCGCCAACAACTTGTCGTCGGCGAGCACGTCGCGAAACTTATAAACGGCCTCTTCGTACTTGCCGGTTTTCATTAAATCAACACCGGCAGCATAGACTTCGAGTTTTTTGTTGCCCAAGGCATGAATAATCTCGGTAACCTCGGCAGCATCTTTGCTACCCGTCGAACGAGTGGTGGTGTACTCTACCTTAGAGTAAGTTTCGGCAGTGATTTTCGTCACCTCAAGCACAGTGCCATCGGCAAGAATAAGTTGGTTTGTGCTTTGCGCACAAACAGCGAGAATCGTAGTTGCAAGAATGTTAAGCATGTTCAATGATTTTAGGCCCTACAGAATACCGTTGCGCCGTAATTTCACTAGTTGCGAAACTAGGCTAACTGCAATTTCACCAGAGGATTTAGCGCCGATATCAAGCCCAATTGGAGTTTGTATAGAAGCCAACCATTCGTCAGATACCCCACGATCGCGCAAAATGTTATCCAGTTGCGCCTTTTTCGCCTTAGAACCAATCATACCCAGATACTTTGGACGGCATCCGGCCTGGTGAATCTGCCACAGCACTTCTTCGTCATCCTTGTGCCCTCTGGTGACTATTACAAGGTAATGGTGTTGTGCCAGCCCGACCTTTTCGATAATTTCACCCCATTCGCCGACTATCACTGAATCGGCACTAGGATGCTCAGCGGCGTCAGCATATTCAGCGCGGTCATCGCACACCCACACTCGTAAATCACATTCTTTAGCAACGCGCGCGGCGGCGGCGGCAACATGTCCGGCGCCTAATAAGACCAGTAACGGCGGCACCACCGGTTCGGCAAGAATGGTCACCTGCCCACCGCAGATTAACCCTGACTCTGGCACATCTACTTGGTTAAGCCGAAACGACTTAGTTTCGGAGCGGTCATTGGCAATGACCTCCATTGCCATTTGCCGCACATCTTCTTCGACGCAACCGCCACCAACACTGCCCACCGTCGAGCCATCGCCGCGCACCAACATTTTCATGGTCTCTTTACCAGGAGTCGAGCCGCGCGACAGCATCACCGTACACAGCGCCGCCGGCTCGCCAATTTGGCGAAGACGGACGACTTCTTCATAGATGTCGAAGTGTGCTTGCATCGCTATAATCTTAACACAATGACGAAAGACAACAACGTATCTGTAGTGCTAGCCTTAGGTGGCGGTGCAGCCCGCGGATTGGCACACATCGGAATATTAGACGTGCTAAAACAAAACGGTATCGAAGTTAAAGGCATCGCCGGCACCAGCATCGGTGCAGTAGTCGGTGGTTTGTACGCCGCCCATAAGTTACAAGCCTTCGAATCCTACATCCGCAAACTAGATGCCAAAGGCATGCTTAAATTACTTGATCCCGTGGTGCCGCGCGCGGGCTTGTTCGCCGGCAACCGCATTGCACGTAAGCTAGAAGAATTTATCCCTAATACAAACATCGAAGATTTGGATATCCCCTTTTGCGCGATTTCCACTGACATCGCTAATGGCGATGAAGTGTTGCACAACAGCGGGCCGATATTGCTACCCATCCGGGCGTCGATGGCTATCCCCGGAGTGTTCGCACCGGTTAAAGTCGATGGCCGTTGGTTGGTTGACGGCGGCGTTTGTTGGCCAGTGCCTATCGCCGCAGCGCGCGAGTTGTGCCCTGGCTTGCCGGTGATTGCGGTGAATTTGTTCAACACTAATTTGCCTTTCGAAGGTGACCTTGATCCCATTGATCAAGCATCCAAAACCGAGTTAGGCCATCTCGAACGCTTGCTACTAAAAATGCGCCAAGGAAACAAAGAAGGACGCCCCGGCTTGTTCGCTTCTTTAAGTGACACCATCACCCATATGGAGCGACGCATTTGCCGTTTTCAAATTGCCGCTGAAAACCCTGAGTTGGTGCTAGAGCCGGCGGTATTTGGCATTGGCTTGTTCGACTTTCATCAGGGTGAACAAATTATTGCTGCGGGGACGCGGTGTGCGCAGGCAATGGTTGACTCGGGTGGGTTGGATGAATTTAAGAAGCGTTATGCGGTGAAGAAGGGTTGGTTTAGTTAGGGTGGCGCTCTTCGTCTAAATTCACTACAACCACGCAGCGACTAGTTTGGTGGTACCTTCCTGTTGCGCAACACAAGCGCGAGACCAAGAAACGGTACAGATACCGCCAGTTGCGCAACAGGTAGAAACATGACCGCCAGGCCAGACTGCGAGTCGGCCGTGTCTGAGACGAACACCCGATAAACGACGATTGCTACACCGATGGTCAGCACGGTGGCCGCGGCCTGCAGCGTCCACAACGATCGCGGAGACGCTGACAACCTGCGCGCGACGTAGCCCACGAGCAGGAACGGCAACCAGTTCCATACCAGCAATAACCCGATACCTAGCCACTCTTGTGACTTGAGTGAAGACGCTTGGCTGAGAAAACCACCTGCCATCATGAGGCAACCGAGCAGGAGAGTCCCGTAAACGGACGTGCGAATGGAAGTGGTCGTTGGAGTGGTCATCAGTTGACTAGGTTGGATGAATTTAAGAAGCGTTGGTTTGATTAATCACTGTTTAGGGAATGATTATTATCGAAGCGACATTCGACACTAAATCAATATCTCCTGCAATATTCATCACCAATGCTTGCGCGCTAATTGTTCTACCAGACAAACGAGCTGCTAATGCCCCCAACCCAACAAGTTGACCTTCGGCGACACCCGTTGCGTCCAAATTTCCGGCGGTATCGTAGAACACTAAGCTATTCGGCGACAAGTAACTTTTCCGTGTTAATCGATCTATGTTTAGCGACAAATGAATTGAGTCTGTTCCGCTTCCTGCCAAATCGTAACCGACATCGACACCACTTGCTGAAAACAAAATATGATAAGGCTGATTCGGGAATAAATATTGAGTGTTGATTGTCAACTTTAACTGTTCACCGGACGATGCGTTAATTAATGTGTGACTAGATGCCAGCGCTGGCGTTTGCAACGCTAGCACTCCTGGCACCGTTTTATTATTTACACCTAATGGGTCAATGCTCAGCAAATAGTCCCACCAGTCCGTGCACAGTGCTGGATCGGCGGCATAATTCCAAACGTGAGTTACTGCACCGACCACCTGTGACGACAATGCATTTTGATGTGCATTCTTTAAGAGAATAATCTCTGCGATATTTTGAATATACATATGGCTAATTTGCCAAACGGGATAGTGATTAACCGTTGCAAAGCTAGGTTCGCTAACAATATTCACTGAGCCTATTCCGCCCATTGTGCGCATCGGCACTAAACACGGCCAATCGGTTTCTGCCTCGTCGAGGCCGCCGAATTGTAATTCACCCAACAAGGTCTCCATTTTTTCTTTGAAGGCGGTCATATCGCCAACGCGAGCGGGTAATAGCGTATCAGTATAGCCATCAAAATCAGGGTGCGTCACGCCATGGTGATGGGCTCCAAGCGCGTGACCTTGCTGCCGCCAAATGTTTATGTCGGCAGCAAAAGGTGCATTGGCCAACGCCACGTCAACCCAACTATGCCCAAGTTCGATACTCAACTTTACGTTGCGCGCATTGGCATCGTTGACCATCGCGCGCAAATCTAACCAAGCCTGTGGTGAAGCTTTTTGGAATTCACAATGCACGACGAATAATGTGTCGGGAAATTGTGCCCGAGCAAAATTAGGCGCGGCAAGAAGTAGGAGTAATGCGAAACAATTGCGCATTTATATAGCCTATCACAAGATTTGGATTATGGCTACTAAACGTCACTACGCCATAACACATCATCTGTGTCGTCTAACTTATTCGCATAACGCGCCAAAGTAAATAACCAATCAGATAAGCGGTTAAAATACTTCACAAACTCGCAATCGATATCTGCATCTACCGCAAAATCAACCAAGTTGCGTTCGACACGCCGACATACCGTGCGTGCAATATGCAATCGCGATGACAGCTCGCATCCACCGGGTAAAATAAAGTTTTTTAATGGCTGTAGCTGCGCATCGAAACCGTCAATCTCGTTTTCGAGGACGGCTACGCAATCTGCTGGCAGATTGGGCAAGTTGTCGTTGGCCTTGTCGGCTGGCGTTGCCAAGTGTGAACCAATATTGAAAATATGATGTTGCTCGCGGCTTAATAAATCACTTAAGGGCGATTCAATCGACGCGCACCACCCCAGCGTTGAATTCAATTCGTCGCTGTCGCCGTAACAAGAAACTCGCGGCGCAGATTTCGATACACGCGACCCGCCATAAAGGCCGGTCTCGCC